>NZ_BJXB01000049.1:0-22500 GCF_007990775.1 Deinococcus cellulosilyticus NBRC 106333 = KACC 11606
TACGGATGCCCCGATGTGTCAACACCTCAAAACCAACCTTTTGATCATCCCAGTAATCCAGCGTCCTGAACGGCGAAATTTCACCCAATGTGATTGCATCATCAAGAATTTGTCTATACAGATTCTGTGGTTCGTGGGTCCCTTTTGGAGATTTCAGGCTGTGCTAGGCTGAGACATGCGTTTGAGAATCCTGTTTTTTGCGCGTCTGAAAAGAGAAATGGGCGTTGATGAACTCAGCTTTTCTGCCCCTGCAGATTCCACGGTCAGGGCACTGGCAGATCTTTTGCAGGAGCGGTACAGCATTGATTTAAAGGGCTGCATGGCTGCTGTGAACGAGAACTATGTGAAGCCCGAGCATGTGCTCAGAGAGGGCGACGAGGTGGCTTTTCTGCCTCCTGTGGCAGGAGGGGCCTATGATCCCAATGACTTTGAAGAGTGCATTGTGACCTCTCGCCCCCTCAAACTGACGGAAGCTTTCGAATACCTGGCCCGGCCAGAATGGGGCGGACAGGCGTTCTTTACAGGGACAGTGCGTTCACCCAACAAGGGGGTGGAGATTGCATATCTGGAATATGAAGCCTTTGCGCCCATGGCCATCAGGGTGATGCGCCAGTGCATTCAGGAAGCAAAAGAACAGTTTCAGCTGGGTGGCGTATATATAGCGCACCGAACAGGGCGGGTGCATCCCGGCGAACTGAGCATCATTGTGGGCGTGGGAAGTGCCCACCGCAGAGCAGCCCTGGAAGCCTGTGACTTTCTGATTGAACAGCTGAAAGTCCGTTTGCCGGTCTGGAAACTGGAACGGTCCACCTCGGGTGAAGAGTGGGTGGAGGGGTCCACCAGCGTGGAGACCCTCTAGGGCTCCTTGCTTGCTGTGGTGTAAAGGCGGTCTGCCACCAGAAACATCACGGTCACCAGAGCCATCACCAGAGCGATCACACCCCAGGTGGGATGGGATTGAATCTGGATGCCATTGAAAACAGAGTGCAAAACAATGCCGATGCCCAGTCCCAGGGGCACGGCATATTTGTTGTGGTTGCGCATGCGCTGGTATCCCAGGGCAAAACCCCACGGTGCAGTGAAGAGCACATGGCTGCTCATGGTGATGAGGCCCCGGACCAGCAGAACTTCCATTCCAAAGGAAACCCCATAGAAGATGTTCTCCATCAAGGCGAAACCCAGGGCTGCGGTCATGCTGTAGATCAGGCCATCGATGAATTCATCAAAGTCGCGCTCCTTGACCACCGTGCGGGTGGCAAAGTATTTGAGCAGTTCCTCGACCACTGCAATAAAGATGTAGAGGGCCATGCCTGTCAGGGCCGTTTGCATGCTGAGTTCAAATAGGGCTGCAGGCAGGTAGGCAAAAGCACCATAAAGAAAAGTGCGAATCAACAGACGCACCGGTTCAGGTTTGGGGTCACGCCTCCAGAAGAACCAGAACCAGAAGAAGGTGGGCAACAAGACCCCCAGGACAAACCACAGGATCTGCAGCACACTGACCGACACACCAGCCCACATGGTGATCAGCATAACAAAGACAGCGAAAGCTTGCGGCTTTCGCTGTCTGGGGTGTTGCAGAGAATTGTGCTCAGTGGCGTTTTCTGGGGTCGAAAGCATCACGCAGACCGTCACCCACAAACTGCCAGGCCGTGATGGCCAGCAGAATGAACACACCAGGGATCAGGGTCCAGGGGCGGCCCGTGATG
The DNA here is from genome assembly GCF_007990775.1 of Deinococcus cellulosilyticus NBRC 106333 = KACC 11606. Classification (NCBI taxonomy): domain Bacteria; kingdom Thermotogati; phylum Deinococcota; class Deinococci; order Deinococcales; family Deinococcaceae; genus Deinococcus; species Deinococcus cellulosilyticus. Next base: position 1,707 of record NZ_BJXB01000049.1, read on the forward strand.
GATTCGAATCCACCATCCTGTGCCAGCTTCAGCAGGCTTCCCCAGGAGGAGTAAGGTTCCACCACACCGATCCCCAGGAAGCTCAGACCGGACTCTTCCAGAATGAAGCCAGGGATCAGCAGGGAGATGATCACGATGGTGTAGCTCAGGGTGTCAGGCAGCATGTGGCGTCCGATGATGCGGGTGCTGCCCGCGCCCAGACTGACTGCAGCCTGCACGTAATCCAGTTCGCGGGTGCGGAAAAGCTGGCTGCGCACGGCACGGGCAATGCTGCCCCAGCCCACAAAAGCCAGAATGGCCACGATCACGTAAAGGATGAACAGGGGGTCCATCTCGATGGGAAAGAGGGCACGCAGGGTGAACAGCAAAAAGAGGGTGGGAATCGCTGCCAGCACCTCGACAAAACGCATGATCACCGTGTCCACCCAGCCACCAAAGTAACCGGCGATGCCACCCATGATCAGGCCCAGCAGCACAGAGAAGATGGTCGCCAGAATGCCGATGGTCAGGCTGATGACTGAGCCGTACATGATGCGGCTGAACTGGTCGCGTCCCAGGTTGTCCGAGCCCCACAGGTAAATCTTCTGATCGCCTGTCACTCCGAAAAGGTGGAGGTCACTCTTGAACAGGCCCAAAATTTTGTAGGTGGCGTCAGGGCGACGCACAAAAAAGAGAATCTCGTTTTTCTGGGTCTTGTCTTCGGTGTACTCTTCCCGGAAGGTTTCCAGGTTGGTTTCCCGTTTCAGGCTGTAAACGAAGGGGCGGGTCAGTTTCCCATTCTCATCGACAATGTGGATCTTGGCGGGTGGAACCCAGGTCACACGGTTCGCACCAGAATCATAGTCGTCTGGACGGTAGGGGGCCAGGAAGCCTGCCAGCAGGGCCATCAGGTACAGCACACCCAGAATCCACATGCCTGCCCGGGCCATGGGGTGCTTGAGAAACTGCTTCCAGGCAATTTGCCACAGGCTGAGGGAGGTCTCCTGAGCCTTTTTTTGTTTTTCGGTGTTCCGCATCACTTGACTCATAGTCTACCTCAGTTGTACCGGATGCGCGGGTCCACGGCGGCCAGCAGGATGTCTGAGAGCATGTTGCCCACGATGTACAGGATGGTGGTGAGGGCTGTGGTGGACATCAGGACGTACAGGTCCTGGGTCTGCACTGCTTCGAGCAGCAGCGGGGTGAGACCGGGCCACGCGAACACCACTTCCACAAAGCCTGCACCACTGAGGAAAGCAGGGAGCAGACCACCAAGACCAGCCACGATGGGCAGGATGGCGTTGCGGAAAGCATGCTTGTACATGATCTTCTGGTAAGCCAGACCTTTGGCGCGGGCAGTCCGCATGTAATCCTGACCGAGCACTTCCATCAGCTGGGCACGCAGCACGCGGCTTTCACTGGAGATGGAACGCAGGGCCAGAATGATGCTGGGCACCAGGGAGTGGATGAACACATCCCAGGCATAACGCGCCGGAGTGGGGTCCACCAGGTTGGAACTGGACTTTCCGCTGATGGGCATGTCCCAGCCGAAGTTCTGCTGGGTGATCAGCAGCACGTAGATGGCCAGCAGGGAAAAGAAGAAGGAGGGAATCCCGAGGCCAAAGTAGGAGAAGATGGAGAAGAAACGGTCCAGGAAGCTGTAAGGACGGGTGGCACTGTAGATGGCCACAGGAATGGCAATGGCATAGCTGAGGAGCAGACTGAAGATCACCAGGATCATGCTGTTCCACATGCGGGGGGCCACCAGGTCCCACACAGGACGGCTGGAGTGGCTGAAGGAAATGCCAAAATCCCCTCTGAGGAAGTTGGTGAACCAGAGCCAGAACTGCTCGAGGTAGCTCTTGTCGAGACCAAACTTCGCTTTGAGGGCTTCAAGGGCCTGCGGGGTGACAGATGGATTTTCCCGGAACTGGGTCAGGAAGTCGCCGGGTGCAGCCTGGATGATGACGTACACAAAGACGGTGGCGAGCACGAAAGTGGGGATCAGTTGCAAGAAGCGCCTGATCAGAAATTGCAGCATCGGTGGTTGCTCTCCTTTCAAAACCACTGCGCGAGGCCAAAACCCCTCGCGCAGTGGTGGATTGAGTGACGTGGGTTTTTACTTGCTCAGCCAGGTTTGAACGATGTTGCGCACACCGTAGTAAGTGCTGGCCCACAGCGGAGTAGCAATCTTCTTGGGGAACTCGCCCTGAACGCGGCTGTCCCAGGCGTAGTGTGCACCGACGCTCACCAGGTAGATGTTGCCCAGGTTTTCAGCCTGCAGCTGCTGGATCTTGAAGGCGATGGCCTTGCGCTTGGCGGTGTCGAACTCCTTGCGGCTCTGGAGGTACAGGTTGTACATCTGGGATTCCCAGGGAGCAACACACTTCTTGGAAGAGTTGTAGTTGTTCAGGTCGCCACCGCACTGCAGCATGGAAGCCACACCAACGGGGTTGATGAAGCCACCGCCACCGATGCCGCTGATGGCAGCATCAAATTTGCGGTCCAGTTTGGCAGCATCAGACTCTGGTCCAACAGTGTCCAGCAGCTGGTTGAAGGGGATGAAGTTGGTCTTGATGTCCACACCCACCTTCTTGGCTTCGTCGGCGAAGACGCGAGCAATCTGCTGGCGGCGGATGTTTTCAGAGTTGGTGATCAGGGTGAAGGAGAGCTTGCGGCCCTTGCTGTCAGCGAGGATGCCATCTTTGCCCTTCTTGAAGCCCATCTGGGTCAGCAGTTTGACTGCGCCAGCGGGGTTGTACTTGTACTTGTCAACGTTGGGGGCAACCCACTCGGAGTACAGGGGGTACACGCTGGTCCAGGCAGCGAAGCCGAATCCACCGAGCACCTGGTCGATGATGGCTTCTTTGTTGATCAGCATGCTCATGGCCTGACGGAAGCGCTTGTCACGGAACCAGGTCTGCTTCACAGGATCGCTGGACTTGTTCATGTTGAAGTACAGCATGTCGGAGGAAGCAGCAGGGCCGGTGTTGGCCATGATTTCAACGTCCAGTTTGCCTGCCTTCTTGGCATCTGCAAGCTGGGACAGCTGGTCACGGTTCACAGGAACAAAGAGGTCCGTGTTGCCTGCAAGGAACTGGGCCAGGTCAGCGTTCTGGTCAGGAACGATGTTGTACTGGATGCGGTCGATGTAGGGCAGGGCTCTGCCAGCGGTGTCCTTGTTCCACTTGCCGAAAGCAGGGTTCTTGGCGAAGGTCACGCGCTCGCCGAGGACATAACGCTCCAGCTTGAAGGGACCGGAAACCACGATGTCTTTGGGATCGGTCTTGAGGTCCCACATGGCTTTGACGCCTTCAGCACCTTTGGACTTGTAGACAGGCCAGAACACATGGGAAGGCTGGGGGGAGAAGTAGGAGATGGTCTCCAGGTTCTGCACAGCCTTGCTGGGGAAGGTGATGGAGAAGCTTCTTTCACCGAGCTTCTTCCAGGTGACCTTCTTGTCGCCGTCGTAGAAGTAGGAGTACAGACGGGAACCCACTTTTTCGTCAGCGTGGATGGTGAAGGTGTTCAGGAAGTCATCGGCGACGATGGGCTTGCCGTCGGACCATTCCAGTTCAGGACGGAGGGTGAACGTGAAAGTACGGCCATCTTTGGAGATGGTCATCTTGTCAGCCATGTAAGGCTCGTACTCGTAGGTGTAGGGGTTGGGGCCAATCAGTGCGCTGGTGATGTCGTGAATCTCAGGCACTGCAGGGCGACCATCGAAAGTGAAGGGGTTGAAGGTGTCGAAGTCCTTCAGTTGGGTCAGGCGGAGGGTACCGCCGGTCTTCACATCACTGGGCTTGCTGACAGTCTGGTCAGCGGGCCAGACCACGGGAGCAGCGAGGGAGGTAGACATCAGCGCTGCCATTAAAACGATCGTCTTCTTCACACATCCTCCTTGTAGCAGTGAATACTGACGCTAAAAATGACGCCAGTATAAAGTTGTCTACTTCCGCGATTCTAACACGGCTGAAGTAGGGAATGTCAAATTGCCAATCAGCTGCGCTTAAGCATTTCTTGATGGGATTCGAACGCTACACTCACGGAGCACGTTCTGGCAAGGGACAAAGTGCTTATTGTGTGGGACACACAAACCACCCGAACACCGCAAAAGATTTCTTGAAAGTTGAGGGTTTTGAAGGGGGTTTTCTTTTGAATTTTTTCAGGGAAATTCCATCTTATGGGTAAGAAACAGCAAGTTCAGGATAAGATGTGGGATTGGTGCCTCAAGGGCACCCTGCAAAACTTCTCCAAATGAAAAAGCGGAGAACAGGTCTCCGCTTGAGAAGGCAGGAAAGGATCAGTGGCTGCCGCAACCGCCGCCCGTTTCGGCATTTTTGCCATCGGTGCGGAAGGAGTGGCCACAACCACAACTGCTGGTGGCGTTGGGGTTGTTGACGGTGAAACCGCCCCCCATCATGTTTTCCACGTAGTCCACCTGTGAACCCTGCAAGAGTTCGATGCTCATGCGGTCCACGATCAGTTTGATGCCACGGTCCACCACGATGGTGTCTCCCTCGAGTTCCCGGTCATCAATGGCCATGCCGTACTGGTAGCCACTGCACCCGCCACTCTTGATGAACACCCGAACGCCTGCACCGGGTTTGTTGCTGCGCTCAAGAATTTCCTGCGCTTTGAGGGCGCCTGTTTCTGAAATGCTGATGGCCTGGATGGTCGTGCTCATGTTTCCAGAGTAGCACCCCCACGCTTTTCAACTGTGAACAGCACCACTCCCTGTCCATCATTCAAGTGACTCTGAAGGTGACGGCGAAGTGGGCATGAAGAGGGCAGGTGAAACACATCAGGCTTCACATCTTGCAGCAGGGAAGGAGGGACATGTTTTAATGGGCCCATGACCCGTCCTGCGTTCGAGAACATTCAACAGTTGCTTGCAGACCAGCAACTTGATGGCTGGCTGTTTTATGATTTCCAGGGCCTCAATCCCCTGGCCCTCAATGTGCTGGGCATTCCCAGAGAAGCCCACCTGACCCGCAGGTTTTTTGTGTGGGTTCCCAGAGCGGGAGAGATCACGGTCTTGCACAACAGCATTGAAGGAGGTACCTGGAAAACCCTTTCTCAGGACTGGAAGGTGACCCTGAAGGCCTACAGAGGACATGCAGACCTGCAACCCCTGCTGGAAGCACTGGTGAAGCCTGGCATGAAAGTGGCCATGGAATACAGTCCGATGGGAAGTGTGCCTTACGTGGGCCGTGTGGACGCCGGTACCATTGAACGCATCCGTGCCCTGGGTGCTGAAGTGGTGAGCAGTGCCGACCTGCTGCAACATTTCTTCAAATGGTCTGCAGAAGATCTGGCCTCACACCAGCGCGCTGTGGCTGTATTGATGGCTGCCAAAGACGCTGCATTTGAATTCATCCGGGCCAGGGTCAAACTGGGGCAGGAGGTGGATGAGCTTTCCGTGCAGTCGGTGATCGGTGAGGAGCTGCGCCGTGGAGGACTGCAGTTTGACCATCCTCCCATTGTGGGTTTTGCAGCTCATGCAGGAGATCCTCATTACGCACCGAACCCCGAAGGCAACCGGACCCTGCAAAAAGGGGACTGCATTCTGCTGGACCTGTGGGGGCAGGAAGAAGGCCGACCTTATGCAGACGTCACCTGGATGGGCTTTTATGGAGAACCCTCTGCAGAGTTTATGAGAGCCTGGGAAGCTGTCAAAGGCGCACGTGACCTGGCCCTCAGAGACATCAAAGCCGGAAAGCAGGGATGGGAGCTGGATTTTGCTTCCCGCCAGCTGATCTCAGAAGCAGGTTATGCAGAAGCCTTCACCCACAGGCTGGGACACAGCCTGGGCGTGCAGCTGCATGGTCCCACCGCCAATCTGGATGATCTGGAAACCCGGGACACCCGCACCCTGCTGCCTCATCTTGCTGTGACCATCGAGCCTGGAATCTATCTCCCTGAGAAAAACTTTGGCATTCGCAGTGAAGTCAATGTGGTTTTGCAGGAAGACGAAGCCCTGGTCACCACACCTGTGCAGCAGGACCTGATTTTCATTTGAACCGCACTCACCTGAACAGCAATTGCTGACCCTGAGCCCCTGTGTCTTCTGAGACCAGGGGTTTTGTGGTTGTGGAATCTGATGGTTTTTCTGAAAGAGCTGGAAATTTCAGAGGAACCAGCTTGGCATCTGGGAAAGTGGTGGGAATGGGGATGGGTCGGTAAGTGCCTGGGCGGTAATTGGGCAGAGGCTGTGGACGCTGCTGCAAGGAGAACTTCCGGGCCTGCAGATCAGGCAGCACGGGCAAGGTCAGTTGTTTCTGGATCGGCCAGACCAGATTTTTTTCTCTACAGCAGACTGCAGAAAGATCTGCTTTCACCTCTGGCAGGGCAGGGGTCATCTGGGCGCCGGCAATAGAGAAAAGGGTCAATAAAGTCACAGGCAATTTCATGGCTGTCCTCCTTCTTCACAGTAGAGCTGGCCCTCAGAAAGATGGATGAAATTCTTTTGAGAATTCAAAGGAGCATGTTCTTCCTTTAAGCAGAAACGTTTTGTGGTAAGCTGCTTCATCTTTTCTGCTCAAACATCTTGAATGGAGGAAAAGACCTGCTCAAACCAGATGGAACGAATCAAATAGTTTACAAATTCTATCAATAATGGTGTTTGCAATAAGGAGCCCCATGCCCTGGTTGATTTCCCCTGACCTTCCTCAGGAGGTCCAGTCCCAACAACAAGCCTTCCTGGAAAAACTTGATCTTGACCTGCAAGATCCCTCCACAGACCGCAACGTGCTGGTTCGGGATTTGCTGGCACAATTCCTTTATGGCAGAAGCCATTCAGAAATCGAAAAGACCCTGCCTCTGCTGGCCTTGCAACTTGATCCCAGAAACATCACTTTTGAAGCAGAGCACTATGCAGCCACCGATCCCGAAAAGTTCAGGCGGGTCAAACCCCTGCTGTGGCTGTGGAAAAATCTGGACCTCTCCCCTGTGGGCCAGAACCCTGCCTTTGCCCTCCCCTTCAGGGCAGTGCTTGCGAAACACATCTTTAAACGGGTGGGAAAAAACTTCAAATGCTGGCAGAACGTGGAATTCAGTGTGGGCTACAACATGGAGGTGGGAGACGGTGTGGTGATCCACCGGTATGCCTTTCTGGACGACATTGGAGGCATTGAACTCGGAGACGGGGCTTCTGTGAGCGATTACGTGAACATATACAGTCACACCCACAGCGTCATTGACAGTCCAGATGTCACCCTCAAAAAGACCACCATCGGCAGGGGGGTGCGCCTGACCTACCACAGCACCATCCTGGCAGGCAGCATCATCAGTGATGATGCCCTGGTTGCCACCCATGCTCTGGTGCGTGGCCGGGTGGAACCCCACGGCATTGCCATGGGCCTGCCTGCCCGCACCACCCGGTTCAAGATGCGAGAGGGGCAACAGAACCATCAGGTGGATGCCCGCATCCATCCTGAGCCAGAAGCCCGCAAAGCCAACCCTGACTTTCCAGATCCCACCCCAGCGCAAACCCGCAAGCCTGGAGAACTGGAAAGCTGAAAAAAGACCCTGAACTTTCAGGGTCTTTCTTTTGAGATGACTCAGGCCAGAACGGGTTCTTCCTTCCAGCTTTTTAACGCCGCGTGGGCAGCCGCAAGGCGGGCAGACAGCAGGCGGAAGGGACTGCAACTGACGTAATCCAGCCCCACCTGGTGGAAGAAGGCGATGGAGTGTTTCTCTCCTCCGTGTTCTCCACACACCCCGAGTTTGATGTGGGGGGCCTTGCGGCGGGCATCCTGCACCGCGAGGCGGATCAGGGAACCCACCCCATCTTCATCCAGGCGGGTGAAGGGGTCGAACTGCAAGATGCCCTTTTCCACGTAAGTGCCCAGAAAGCGGGCAGCATCGTCACGGGAGTAGCCGTAGGTCATCTGGGTCAGGTCATTGGTGCCGAAACTCAGGAAGTCAGCATTGCTGGCAAGCTGTCCGCCCACCAGGCAGGCCCTGGGCACCTCGATCATGCTGCCGATGGGCAGGTGCAGGTCATGGCTGGCCAGAACCTCCTCCACGATGTGCCGCACATAAGCCATTTCTTCCCCTGTTCCCGTCAGGGGAATCATGATCTCTGGACGTGGGCGCTTGCCCCGGGACAGCAGGTCACGGGTGGCCCGTGCGAGGGCGTGCACCTGCATGCAGATGATGCTGGGCCGGGTGATGCCCAGACGTGCCCCTCTGAGCCCCATCATGGGATTCACTTCATGCAGTTCACGGACCCGTTCGAGAAGCTGGCTGGACTCCTGAAATTCAAGTTCCTCTGTCTCTGAGCGCTCCTGCTGTGAAAGCTGGGTCACGCGCACCAGAAGTTCAGGCAACTGTGGCAGGAATTCATGCAGCGGGGGGTCCATCAGGCGCACTGTGACAGGGAGACCATCCATGGCAAGCAGAATGCCCTCAAAATCCAGGCGTTGCAGGTCCTGCAGGTCCCGCAGGGCTTCCAGTTCCTCCTGGGGGGTGGGGGCCAGAATCATTTTGCGAACCAGCGGAATGCGCTCCTCGGAGAAGAACATGTGCTCTGTGCGGCAAAGACCGATGCCCTGGGCACCGTTGTTCCGGGCACGTTCTGCATCCTGGGGGGTGTCGGCGTTGGCCCGCACTTCTAGCTGCCGGATGCCATCTGCCCAGCAGAGGAGTTCAAAGACCTCTTCTTGAACTTCGCCTTCCTGCAAGGGAAGTTCTCCCAGGAAGATTTCTCCGGTGGAGCCATTCAGGGTGATGGTCTCCCCTGCCCGGATCACCTGTCCACGCACCTTCATCAGGCCTGCTTCCCGGTCCACCCGCAGCTCATCTGCCCCCACCACCGCAGGACAGCCCATCCCACGGGCCACCACAGCAGCATGAGAGGTCATGCCCCCTCTGGCGGTCAGGATGCCTTGAGCGGATGCCATGCCGTGAATGTCCTCTGGACTGGTTTCCAGCGTGACCAGGATGCAGGGCTGTTCTTTTGCCACTTCAACAGCCTCATCTGCACTGAAGACCACCACACCCACAGCCGCTCCAGGGCTGGCAGGCAGTGCTTTGAGGAGGGGCGTTTTGCCATGTCCGGGAACCGGCTGGGGGTAGAGCAGCTGTTCCAGGGCATCCAGTTCGATTCTGGTCACGGCCTCTTCCCGGGTGATGCGGCCTTCCTGAACCAGATCCCGGGCAATTCTGAAGGCGGCCCGTGCAGACCGTTTTCCTGCACGGGTCTGCAGCATGTAGAGTTTGCCATCTTCAATGGTGAATTCGAAGTCCTGCATGTCCCTGAAATGGTCTTCAAGCAGTTGAGCAGTGGTCATCAGTTGCTCATACACTTCTGGGAGGTGTTTTTTCAGATCAGAGAGGGGCAGAGGGGTGCGGATGCCGGCCACCACATCTTCTCCCTGGGCGTTCAGCAGGAACTCTCCAAAAATCTCTTTCTGGCCCGAGTTGGGGTTGCGGGTGAAGCCCACCCCAGTGCCTGAAGTCTCGCCCAGGTTTCCGAAGACCATCACCTGCACGTTGGCGGCAGTACCCAGATCATCGGGAATGTGGTGCAGTTTTCGGTAGGTTGCGGCCCGTCTGTTGCCCCAGGATTTGAAGACCGCCAGAATGGCTTCCTGCAGCTGGAACTGGGGACTCTGGGGGAATTCAAATCCTGCATGCCGTTTGAAAATGCGCTTGTAGGTGGCGACCAGTTCGGTCAGGTCCTCTGCGGTGAGGCCCAGATCACTGTGCACCTCTCTGGAGGCTTTCAGGTCTTCCAGGGCGGTTTCAAAGTGGTGTCTGGGAATGCCCACCACCACATCTCCGAACATCTGGATCAGCCTGCGGTAGGCGTCCTGGGCAAAGCGGGCATCTCCGGTCAGGGTGGCGAGTCCTGCGACAACCTCATCGGTCAGGCCAAGGTTGAGGATGGTGTCCATCATGCCGGGCATGCTGAAACGGGCTCCCGAGCGGACACTGAGCAGCAGGGGACGCTCTGGGTTGCCAAACTGTTTGCCTGTCTGGTGCTCCAGTTGCTGCAGGGCGTCTTGCACGTCCTGCCAGAGGTTCACCGGGGTCTGGCGGTGCATGTAGTACGAGCGGCAGGCATCGGTGGTCACGGTGAATCCGGGGGGCACCGGCAACCCCAGAGCGGTCATGGCAGCCAGACCTGCCCCTTTGCCTCCCAGCTGGTCTTTGCCGAGACCTTGCGCTTCAGAAAAAGTGTATACGTGTTTCATGCTTTCCTACCTCCCAGAGCGGTTTGTGTATGGACTTTAGATAGGTTTACTCTAGATGGTTTATTCCAGATCATTTCCACTGCACATCGGTAAACCATTTTCCAGCCCACAGATGCCCCTGCCAGAGAGGAAGTTTTGAAAGGCATGGTTTACAGCAGGGGTTATTGTCTGACAGACATTTATTCAGAATGGTAAACCATCAGGAATGCTGTCAAAAAACGCCTCTGGTTCGCAGAACCCATGGGTTCCAGATGTCTTTTTTATACTCAGTTTAAGTGGTATAGACAATAAAGTCTTGGGTAAACACCCACCACAGCACCCTGTTCAACCCGGAAGGCTCAGTGAAACGGGCATTTTCCGGGTTCAAACCCGGGTTTCAGCTCGGCATCGTCATAACTCTGGTGAAACTGGGGACTGGTGGAACCCGAAATGGGAGGCACAATCCAGCTCCAGCGGGCCTTCACTTCCCGACCTGCCTGCTTCTCTCTGGCACAGAAACGCTCAAAATGCTCTGCCACCGTGTGGTGATCGGTGACCTTCACTCCAGCACGCTCAAAAGAATAAAGCACGGCCTCATGCAGTTCGACCAGGGCCCGGTCCTTCCACAGGTTGCGGTGCCTGCGGGTGTTCAGCCCCATGCGGGTCGCCACCTCAGGCAGCAGGTTGTATCTGTCCACATCTCCAAAATTGCGGGCAGCAATCTCTGTCTCCACATACCAGCCATTGAAAGGGGCACAGCTGTACTCGATCCCTCCAGCAGAGAACACCATCGAACTGATGGCCGGAACAGCATGCCACTTCAGGCCCAGTTCCCTGAACCAGGGCAAGGTGGGATGCACAATCTCCACCTCCAGCACAGCCTCCCGTGGAAGTTCAAACAGCTGGACTGCACACCCAGGAACCTCGAGGGCCAGAGGCAGCACATCAAAAGGGGTTCGGTGCTCTGGAGGGGTCCAGCCCAGCTGGATCAAGTGGTCAGTGAGCTGCCGGTTTCTTGGATCTCCCAGACCATCTCCATACCCTGCATAACGGATCAACTGGTCATTGTGCACCCTCACCCCGGGCCGGAACACCGTGATGGTCGGGCGGATGTTTCCTCCATGGGTTGCAAAAAGCAGGTGCTGAACCAGTGCATCAAACACCTGCCGGGGTGTGGACAGGTGACGGCCATCCTGCAGGTGCAGGTATTGCCAGTAATTGCGTCCCACACACCTGACACTGTTGCGCCAGGCCACTTTCGCTGCATAAAGCAGCTCTGCTGCAGAAGGCTCAAAATGCCCCAGGCGTTCCACTTCTGCAAGACGGGCTTCCAGACCCGGAAGATGGTTTTCCAGGTGGTACAGGCGCAAAAACGCCAGGGTGTCAGGATGAACGGCAGTCAGCACCGTTTCATTGTTTTCTTTCCAGAAAGGAGATTTGTCCCGAAGCTTCATGAAACACAAGCCCAGCACACAAAAATTCCCCCGGGGGTCACCCGGGGGTTGCACACTCCTTGAAGTGGAGACGAATGGCTGGAGGAGAATCAAACTTGAATCGGTGGGTCAGATGGAGGAATCAGGCTGGAGGGAGTGGGCTCAGTACATCTGGTTCAGGGCGCTGACATCCCCGGCGTGCAGGGCTTCACGCTGTCCGATGGTGTTCACAGAGACGCCGTTCTTGGGCACGATGGTGTAACCGCCGTTGGAGCTGAAGGCCTTGGCCCCGTAGTGCATCACGCTGTTGTAGTTGTAGCTGCCGTAATCCTTGTAGGCTTCACCGCAGGCCTTGTTGAAGTTGCCAGAGTAACCGCTCTTGATGTTGGCCCACAGGATGGTGACAAAGCTGTCCCGGTCACAGCGGCTCTGCTCGTGCAGCAGACCTGCTGCGTGGCCCATCTCGTGCTGGATCACACCTTTGCTGAAGCAGCTGAGCCTGAGTTGCTGTGCGCCACCTTTTTTGCCGATGCTGCTGCTTCCGCAGGCATTGGGATCGGTTTCCTTGGTGAAGACCACACGGTCACCCGCAGCGGGGCTGTAGTACCACTTCACATCGCTCACGCGGCTGTTCCAGTCGGTGATGGCGGTCAGGATGTTGTTCTTCTGGGTGCTGGTCAGGGTGCCGTCATAAGAGTAGTAGATCTTGCCAGAGGGCCAGCGGTTGTCGGTGTAGCTCCAGCAGGTGATGAATTCGAAAGAACAGTACTTGGTGATGCCGACCCCGTTCTTGTCCACTTCGGGCGTACTGAGGTAAGCCTCGTACTTCTGGAAGAGGCCAGAGAGCTCGTCGCTGTTGGCCACGATCACATCGTCGTCGGTTTTCACGATGCCGTCGTACTCAGTGTAAGAGAAGGTTTCACCGTTGCTGAAGGTGTGGCTCTTGACGGACATTTCCTGGTTCTGGGCGGGGGTGGTTCCGCAAGAGGCGAGAATGAGGCTGCCGAGGATTCCTGCTGCGATGAGGTTTTTGCTGTTCATGTTGAGCTCCTTGAAAGTGGGTTTCTGATCTCGCGGTGAACCGCTGGAGGGAGTGATGCTGTTCTGGAGGGCCCTCTGTGGGGGTTCGTCCCGTCTGATGAATAGAGCATAGAAGACCCCCCATGAAGCAGCCCTGAACGAAGCATGAACGGCTTTCACGCCAGATCAAAAACGTTCATTCATCGTTCAACACGCAAAATTTTCATCCACATCATCTTCATGGTTGTAACTGAACTGTTCACGGTCACCCCGAAGTGTTCATGGATGCACTATCCTGAGGGAAATGCACTTGCGGACACTAGGGAAACTTCAGATCACGGGCGTCAAGTTCCACCGTGAAAAACCCCTCCTCCTGGTGGCATACCTCGCCATAGAAGGGAAAAAACCCAGGCGGCACCTCGCAGAACTCTTCTGGCCTGAGGCCAGTGACCCCATGAATTCCCTGGCTGTGGCCCTCACCAAACTCCGCAAACTCGGTGTGATTTACGCCAATGAACATGAGGCAGGCACAGAAGTGCAGTGCGATGCCCAGGAACTCCTGAGGTTCCTGAGCCAGCATGACTTTGCTGCAGCACGCGCCCTTTACCAGGGTGCATTCATGGATGGCGCAACCCTGACCGATCTGGGGGAGGAACTTGAAGAATGGGTGTTCTCCACCCGTGAACGCCTCGCTGTGGCCATCCGCAGCGCCTTCCTGGAATGCGCAGAGCAGGAAAGCAGCCGGGGCAACCTGAAAGAAGCAGCGAAGTGGGCTGAAATGGCCTACAAACCTGTCGGAGCTCCCCCTGCAGAAGTGCAGGACCTGATGCGACTGCACCGCCTGCTGCTCGGAGGCCAGAACCCTCTGGCGGCCAAAGTTGCAGAAGAAGCCTCAGACTATGGGGTACAGCTCCAGACTGTAGGGAGCATGCGGGAAACCTCTGTGCAACAAGCCATTGGTTTTCTGGAACAGGGTTTGCCGCAGAAAGTTCTTGAGGTTCTCAAGGACCTTCCTGCAGATGAAGAAATCACCTTGCTGAGAACGAAAGCCCTGGAGCGCAGTGGCAATTACCGGGAAGCCATGCGGATGTTCAACACATTGCCAGACAATCCAGAACATCTGGGACTGAAAAGTTCATTGTTCTGGAGGCTGGGACAGCCTGAAAAAGCCAGAAACGCTGCCGAAGAAGCCCTGATGTCTGGCTCTGAAGCGCGTGCTGAGGGCCTGAACACCCTGGGACATCTGGCAAGTTCATCAGGAGACTATGAAACGGCTGAGAAGTACTTCAGAAGGTCCTCTGCCCTGTGGTCCACCCTGCCGGATCGGGACCGTTCAATTGGCGTCATGAGCAACCTGGCTGTCACTCAAGTTCTGCTGGGCCAGGACATCAATCAGTCCTTTGCTGAAGTACTGGCAGTGGCTGAGGGCAATGCCCGCCAGTATGCCCGGGTGTTGCTGAATTTTGGATGGGTCAAGGAAAAAGCTGGACTCCTTGATGAAGCCCTTCAGAGTTTTCAACAATCTGCAGATCTGGCTTCCGAGATTCAAAGCCTGGACACTGCACTCAGGGCATGGAACAACCTTGGAAAGATCTACCATGAACAGGGCAACAAAACGCAGGCCAAACTGGCTTATGACAATGCCCTGAGGTTTGCACGCAAAGCGGGAGAAGTCCTCTCGGCAGCCTTTGTGCTTGCCAACATTTCCGAACTGGAAGACAGCCCTGTGGCCCTTGAAGAGGCCATTTTGCTGCTGGAGCAGGCAGGCCACACAGAGTGGGCAAATGATTACCGGGACACCCTGAAAGCGTTCATGGAGCGTTCAGGGGCAATCAACGAGAATTAAGGCATGAAGAAGGACGGTCGATGGAACATGAAACACTGGTGGATGATTTTTGGTGTACTGCTCGCAAGTTGTGGGGCTCAGGTTGCTCCTGTGAAAGAGGCTCCCGCAGAGATTGCCCAGGTGAACCCTCAGGCCATTTTGCCTCTGAAGCTCTCCTCAACATGGGCGAGCCCCAATGAAACCCTGACGGGCACCATCAATGCCACCACACCCACCACAGGCACTGCATATGTCATTTATCAAAACCAATTGAACACCAGTTTGCAACTCACCTCCACAGCAACATTTATTGGGTCTGGAAAACTGAAAATCACCATTCCACGGTCCCTCAGAGGAGGCCAGTGGAATGTGTACGTCTATTACGCCGGAAATTATTACCTCTCTGGTCTGAACGTGGCTGGATACGACACCAATGGGCAGTACATGATGCTGCTGCCAGGTTACGTCAGTGCTTCCACCATCATCACCCGCCTGAGTCAACTGGGTTACACCAATTACCAGATCATCAATCTCGCACAGCAGGGAGCAGACCTCGGCACCGGAAGCCTGTGCTCTGGAACCATGGTGGTGGTGAACACTGGACGCCCTGCAGGTGAAAGCATCAGCACCCTGCAACAGGGTTTCCCGGAAGCAGAAGGACATGTGGACCCCAAAACACTGCCCGGAGTTGAAGCCACTTCTGCTTATCCTGCACACCTGATCGCTGTTGGCGCTCCCGCGGCTTTCTCCAGGAATCTCAATGGTGCAGGCGTGGAAATAGCCATTCTGGACACAGGAGTCAATGCCATTTCTGGCACCACCCTCCTTCCCGGGCGTGATTTTGTGGCTGTTGATGACAACCCCGCAGATGAATTCATTGGAACAGGGACTTCAAATGGACATGGAACACAGGTGGCAATGCTTGCAGCAGGCAAGACTCAGGGGGTGGCTCAAGGTGCAAAAATTCGTGCGGTTCGGGTCTGTGATAAAGACGGCAAATGCGACATGGAAAAGGTCTTTATCGGGACATGCTGGGCACTTAAGAACGCTGTGGACCGCAATCGACTGGTCCTGAACCTGAGTCTGGGCAGCGAAACGCCAGTCAATCTGTTTGCCGACCTCTTCAAGGAAGCCAACAGTTATGGCACCCTGATTGCTGTTGCTGGTGGCAACCAGGGCCAGAAAGGCAACATTCCCCAGTACCCTGCAGGCTTTGCACCCAAAGTTCTGGGCATGGTTTCTGTCTCTGGTGTCAACGGCAACACCCCTGCTGCAGACGCCACCCGCGCCAACTACAACAGCATTGCTGCACCTTTCACCTTCCGCCTGCAGAACCTGCAGGGCAGCTTCAGCAGCTACGCTGGAACCAGTTTCTCCACCCCGATGGTCGCTGGTGCAATGGCCCTGTGGCGTCAGAAGAACCCCAGCTGGTCTCCTGCAGAAATCGTCAAGGACATGAAAGCAAAAGCCCGTGTTCCCTCTGGATGGGTCAGTGGTTATGGAACGGGCATTCTGGACATGAGTGTTGCTCCCTGATTCACCAGACAACAAATCAAAAAGCCTGCCCTTTGAAGGGCAGGCTTTCAAGTTTCAGCAAAGATCAAGCAGTGGGAATGATTCTGCAGGTGGGGTTGCTGTAAGGGCAACTTGCCTCCTGCGTGGGTTCGGACTTGAGGGTTGCGAAACCAAATGCACCTGCAGCAACACCGAAAATGGAAAGGGCCAGCACGATTTTCTTGAGGTTTTTCATGGATATATTCTCCTTTCGATTGAGCTGACTCAGTATATTCAGGAGAAAACCCATAAAAAATAGGGGGGTTTCCTGATTCAAAAAGAACTGGCATGTGCTGTATATGGGTTCATTCAGGTTGCAGGTGACCGCCGTTCTTGACTCTCTCTGGCATTCCCCCTAGAGTAAAGCATGATGTTGACCGCTCTCCCTCTTCAAAGCAGGCAAAGACGTTCGCCGTTTTTTGCTGCCCTGAGCGGTCCGTAGCCTAGAGAAGAAGCTACCGCCGCTCGCATTTTCATGGTGCGAGCGGCTTTTTTCATGTGAGGAGAACCATGCTGCAAGAAGCCAGAACACAGATTCAGCAAGCAGGAAACCTGGAAGCCCTGCAAACCGTGAAAACCCATTACCTGGGCAAGAACGGTGAGGTCACCAGACAGCTCAAAAGCCTGGGTGCCCTGAGCCCCGAAGAGCGCAAAGTCAAAGGCCAGGAGATCAATCTTCTGAAGCAGGAGATCGACGGCCTGATCTCTGCCCGCGAGGCCGAGCTCAAAGAAGCAGCCCTGCAGGCCAAGCTCGCCAGTGAGGCCATCGATGTGACCCTGCCTGCCCTGTCCCTGCCCAGTGGGGGCCTGCACATCATCACCCGCATTCTCGATGACCTGTCGGACATCTTCACCCGCATGGGCTACAACGTGGTGGAAGGCAATGAGATGGAAGATGACGCCTACAACTTCCAGCACCTCAACATCCCCTGGTACCACCCTGCCCGTGACCTGTGGGACACCTTCTGGCTGAAAGATGGCCGCCTGCTGCGCACCCACACCAGCCCCATGCAGATCCGCTACATGCTGGAGCACAGTGCTCCCCTGAAGATCGTGGTTCCCGGCAAGGTGTACCGCTATGAGGCCACCGATGCCACCCACGAGAGCATGTTCCATCAGCTTGAAGGTCTGGTGGTGGGAGACAACATCTCCATGGCCGACCTGAAAGGCACCATCGCAGAACTGGCCCGGGGTCTGTTTGGTCCGAAGGCAAAAGTGCGCTTCCAGCCCAGTTTCTACCCCTTCGTGGAGCCTGGTGCAGACTTCGCCGTGTGGTGGGAGAACCCCAGAGGCGAGAGCAAATGGCTGGAACTCGGGGGCTGCGGGATGGTCCACCCCAACGTTTTCAAGGCTGTCGATGACCTGCGGGAACAGCGTGGCCTGCCCCGCATGTATGAGGGCAAAACCGGATTCGCTTTCGGTCTCGGTCCAGAGCGCATTGCCATGCTGAAATACGGCATGCCCGACATCCGTTACTTCTACGCGAACGACCTGCGGGTGCTGGGGCAATTCAAGGGTGAACTGCAGTGATCAAGCTCAAAAAAGCCCTGATGGCCGCCCTGGCCACCCTGTCTCTGGGCAGCCTTTCAGCCCAGGCAGAAAGCTTTGTGCTGGTCTACCACCGCATCGGGGTTTCAGGCGGACTGACCCTGGGGCTGTCTCCAGAGGCACTTCAGAAGCAGGTGCTGGAACTCAAAGACCAGGGATACAGCTTTATTCTGGCCTCTCAGGTGAAAAGCTGCACCGGGCGCTGTGTGATCGTCACCATCGACGATGGGTATGAAGATGTGTACACCCAGGCGTTTCCTGCATTGAAAGAACTGGGCATTCCAGCCACCTTCTTTGTGATCACCGAAAAAGTGGGCACCGAGGGCTTTGTGACCTGGGAGCAACTGAAGGAGATGCAGGCAGCAGGATGGGAAATCCAGTCTCATACAGCCAGCCACGCCCGTCTGATCGACCTTCCTCCAGCTGAGATTCGTGCAGAGCTGCAAAAAAGCAAAGACACCCTGGAAGCAAATCTGGGAACCCCTGTTCCCTGTGTGGCCTATCCATACGGGTTGCATGACGCCCGCATCCGCAAAATCACTGCAGAGGTGTACGGTTGCGGTTTCGGGACCCTGTTTGGCCTGAATTCCAACTCCACCGATGAACTGGCGTATTACCGACCTTTCAGCAGCCCGCTGGATGACATGGGCATCCTGCCGTTCAGGGCCCAGACCGGGCTGGACCACACGGCCCTCTTCATGTTGCTTCCCCTGGCAGACTGGCAACTGGGTACACCTGTCAACACCCGGGATTCCAGCCTCAACCCTGCCCCCTACACCCTGCTGGGAGACATGGAATACCACCTGGATGTCGGCTGGGGACAGAGGCAACACACCCTCAAGTACCGCTCCCATGATTTCAGCGTCCAGGCTGACCTGCACCGGGGCATCCAGAGCTACAACGAAATCACCGCCAGTTACCACCTTGAACCCATCACCCTCGGGGTGGGTTACGGCAACGGTGGGGTTGTGCTCGGTGCCAGTGCCAACCTGCTCGATTACGGTGAAGCCTACGGCTACTACATGCCTTCGACGGCAGATTACGGGTTTGGGGCGGAGCTCCTTCCCCTTCCCTACCTGCGCCTGAAGACCAGTTATGGCAGCAAGGACGGACTGATGGGATCTGCAGAATACGCCCTGCCTTTCACCGAGGGAGAAGGCCGTCCCTTCCGCATCAATCTGGACTATGACCACCAGAAGTGGATGGTGGGCGGAAGTGCCTTCCTGGGCAGCTTCAAATTCAAAGTCTCCAGCGATTTCCGAACCACCGCAAAAGTCTCATTCTCGGCGCTCTGGTGAGCGCACGCTACAGAAGGTGAGCCCATGAAAATTCCTTACAGCTGGCTGAAAGAACTGCTTCCTGCCGTTCCGACTGCCCATGAACTTGAACCCCTGCTGGCCCAGCTTGGCCTGCCTGTCGAAGAAATCGTGGATGTTCCTGCCCCTCCTGCCGGAGTGCTTTACGGCGAGGTCCTCACCTGTGAGCCCATGGAAGGCACCCAGCTTCACAAACTGACCGTGAATGTGGGCGAGGAGCAGACCATCGTGACCGGAGCTCCCAACGCCCGTGCAGGGGTGGGTGTGGCTGTGGTTGCCCCTGGGGTCACCCTTGGAGAGGTCACTTACGGCATTCGCAAGATGCAAGGGATTGACTCCTGGGGCATGTGTGCGAGTGCCAGAGAACTCGGGATCGGTGAAGGGGCCAGTGGCCTGCTGCTGCTCCCTCTGGGCACGGCCCGTCCCGGTGTGGAACTGAAGGACCTCTGGGCTGCAGATGAAGTGCTGGATGTGGAGGTCACCCCCAACCGCGCCGATGCCCTGAGCGTGCTCGGGGTGGCCCGTGACCTCGCCGCCTATCTGAACCTGGAACTGGTGCTGCCCAGCAAGGGTCTGGAGCCCCAGGGGGCAGGCGAAGTCAAACTGACCGTCACCCAGGAGAAAACCATCCTGCACAAAGATCCCGAGAACAAACCCCGTCTGGGCTGTGACCACTTCGTGGCCCGAACGGTCAGCGGTGCCCAGAACGGTCCCAGCCCTCTGTGGCTGCAGCGTCGCCTGATGCTCTCTGGCATGCGTCCCATCAATGCCATTGTGGACATCAGCAATTACGTGATGCTGGAACTGGGACAGCCCACTGCTTTCTATGATGCCCGTGACCTGCCTGGCAAAGAGATCATGGTGAATTACTCTGGCAACGAGACTGCAAAAGCCCTCGATGGAGCAGACCATGAGCTGGTCGAAGGCCAGGATGCTGTCATTCGCAACGGCGAAGGGCAGGTCATTGGAATTGCAGGAATCATGGGGGGGCACCTGGGCCGCGTGGTGGATGACACCAGCGATGTGGTCATTGAGGCAGCGCACTTCGACCCCGTGCGTTTGCGCCGCACCTCCACCCGTCTGGGCCTGAAGACCGACGCTGTGTACCGTTATGAGCGTGGTGTGGACCCCAGCCTTCCCCTGTGGGCCGCAAACCGCATTGCAGAACTGCTCAGGGACGTGACCGGAGCCACCGTGCATGATGGGGCCACCATCGTGGACCACCGTGAACCCATTCAGGACATCCTGCTGGATGCTGATTACGCCCGCAGACTGCTGGGCCTGGACATCGACAACGAGACCATGGGTCAGGCAATGGAAAAACTCGGGGCAAAAGTGACCCTGGATGGGAACACCCTGCGGATCACCCCACCATCGTGGCGCATCGACATGCTGATCCCAGAAGATGCCATCGAGGAAATTGCCCGCATCTACGGCTACGACAAGCTGAACGAAACCCTCCCCACCCTCCAGGTGAACGAGGACAACATCGGGGCAGACCGGGAAAGCCGCCTGCGCCGCGAAGTGAAGCAGGTCTTCTCTGGCCTGGGCTTCCAGGAGGTGGTGACCTACACCTTCACCAACCTGGAAGAGGCAAAAGCGGCCCGCGCTCCCGAGCCTGTGGTGGAACTGCGAAACCCCCTCACCTCTGACCGCACCCACATGCGCACGGCCCTGTACCCCAGCCTCTTGAAAGTCGCCCAGACCAACAAGGACGAGGCCCGACTCCTGATCTTCGAAGTGGGACACATCTTCCCGAAAGAGGGTGAGACCGAGCGCCTTGGTGCCCTGATGCGTGGACCGCTGGCCACAGGCAACTGGCAGAAAGGCATTGCAAGCGACTTCTACACCTTCAAGGCCCTGCTGGAGGGTGTTGCTGCCACCCTCGGAGCAGACTTCCAGCTGAAAGCCGTCAAAGAGAATGCCCCCGAATACCTG
>NZ_BJXB01000050.1 GCF_007990775.1 Deinococcus cellulosilyticus NBRC 106333 = KACC 11606
TTTTTTGTTTTTGTGCCCAAAAAGGGCAGGTGTTTAAGTGCAGTGCCAGAAGGAATTTTCGGGCCTTGACCTGA
Organism: Deinococcus cellulosilyticus NBRC 106333 = KACC 11606; assembly: GCF_007990775.1. Lineage (NCBI taxonomy): Bacteria > Thermotogati > Deinococcota > Deinococci > Deinococcales > Deinococcaceae > Deinococcus > Deinococcus cellulosilyticus. The sequence continues at coordinate 75 of NZ_BJXB01000050.1, forward strand.
GAAAAAAGTTCTGTTATTGTGTTTGACGCTGTGGTGCGCGGGTGTAGCTCAGTTGGTAGAGCGCGACCTTGCCAAGGTTGAGGTCACGAGTTCGAGTCTCGTTACCCGCTCCAGAATCAAAAGAGAGCCGAAAGGCTCTCTTTTTTTGTTGATTGTGCCTGCGCTGTGGCGACCTTCAGCCAGAAGACCAGTCATCTGGTGCAGCACAGGACCGTCAAATTCATTACTATAGGATCAGGATGTCTCTCAGCGATTCCAGGTGGTTCAAACGCTTGCAGGGCCGCATGCTGCATCAAAGGAAGGTTCTGCACTTCAGGGCACCCCTGGAGTATGGTGCGCCTTACCTGATTGACGCATTGCGCAGCAAGCTTCCTCCTCTGGTCTGGTTTGAGCTCACAGATCGAGAGACCGGGGATCTGGTGGCACAGACCAACAAGCTGGTGGAGGCTTTCAACCGCACGGTTGGACAGAACATCATTGATTATGGGGTGACCCCCCTTTACATCGCAACCATATTGCAGCGATACGATGCCATTTTTGATCGCTATTGTTTTGTCTACTCCGGAGTAGAGGTGGTGCCTGGCCTGATGGAGTTGTTTCAGCAACTGGTTGAGCTTGGACACCAGGTGGTCATTCTGGGAGAGATGGACCTCTCTGGTGCTGATGTGGTGCCCAGAGAGGAGCTGTTGTTGACTCCTGCAGAAATGCTTGATCTTTCGGGTCTGGTTTTCCAGTTGTCCCAGCAAGTGGTGGACAGCCTGCAGCAGAAGAGCCTGGGGGTCTTTGAGACCTTCTGGGTGGAAGCGCACTTGCAGAAAGGCTGGTCGATTCCTCAACAGCCCTGTGCGGTGGGGCGCAGGTTGCCCAGAGGGTATGAGATTGAGATCAAACCTGCTTTTCTCTTGCCCATGTTGCTGAAGAAGGAGAAGTACCTTGAAGCTCTTGAGCTTGCAGTGGACAGTTTGCCTGAGCAGGTTCCAGGGTTTCTGGAGCGGGCAGCTTCCCGGCTGATTCTGCAGGGAGAGCATGAGCAGCTGTTCAAGACCCTGCAGAGGCTCCCAGAGGGGTTTCTTTCGCAGGAGGTGGTCCTGCGCTGGAGGCTGGAAGCAGCCTACCTGATGAACCAGCAGGAACGTCTCAGAACGGAAGTGCTGGACCATCTGGAGCAGCATGCTGCTCCAGATTTGCGGGCTCTGGCAGCCAACCTGTGGTTTTTTGGAGCAGAAGACCGGTTCAATGCTGAAGTTCAGCGTGCTGTAGAACAGAAACGTTCTGCTCTTACGGTTCTGGCACAGGCCAAAGCGTACCGCTGGCAGGTGCAGGGGCTCGGTGACATTCAGAAATATGTGGACCTGCTTTTTGAGGCCCTGCGTCTGGCAGAGCAGAGCAATGACCTGCTGATGGTGATTCGGGTGGCGGTGCAACTGCCTTATGGGCTCCTTCTGAACAACCAATTGCAGGAGGCCATGCACTGGGCAAACTGGTCCATGCAGTTCCTGAACAGCCTGCCTTTCATGAATGCTGTGGACAGGCTGTTCACCGTGAATGTCTGGTATTACACCCGCATTCTGAGTGGTCAGTTTGAGGGTCTCGAAGCGGCTCTCCAGGAGGCTTTGAGGCTGTCCAGGGCAACCAGTGAGATCATGACCTTCCACCTGAATTGCACCTGGACAGAATACTGCCTGATTGCAGGCCACCCTGAGCGTGCTCTGGAGTACTGGCTGGAATTGTGGCGCAACCACAACAGGCATGACAAAGGGCGTTTCGCCTATTATCTGGTGCGTCTGCTGGTGGCTCTGGGACGCGACAGAGAGGCAGAGAAATACGCACGTGAAGCGCTGGCACTCAATGCTGATGCACCTGCCTGGAAAAAGCGTTATGCCCATCTGGCTCTGGCCCTTTCGCTGGTGCGCCTGAATCCAGAAGAGGCGCTGCAGCACATTCATCTGGTTGAAAGTCCCAATCCTTTCAAATACACAGAGCGGGTGTGGGTTGCTGCTCCCCTCATCAAGAAGATCCTTCTGGAGAGGATGGGACTGCCTGAAGATCTTGAAGCCGACCCGCTGGAAACAGCCTACTTGCGCCAGTTGACCCTGCATGAACGTCTGGAGTATGTGGGCTCACTGAACCTGCTGAAAGATGCAGGCATGGAAGAAGCAAAACCGCAAGATCAACTCCTCATCCGCACCCTGGGCAGAACAGAGATCAGGTTGCGTGGAGAGGTGCTGGACCTCTCTCCAAAGCAGGTCGAGATCATTGTGCTGCTGGCCCTGCATCCTCAAGGCCTGTCTGGTGAGCAGTTGCTGCTGGAACTCTATGGGGATGAGGGCAGTTATGGCAACTTGAAAGCCCTGATTTCCAGGCTCAGGCGAACCGTGCCCATTCAATCTCAACCTTATAAACTGCAGTTGAATTACCGGGCAGATTTTCAGGAGTTGTTCGAAAGCATCCGGCAGGGAAGGGTCGATCAGGTGCTGGAGCTTTATGGAGGTCGCCTGCTGGAACAGTCCCGTGCTCCGGGAATCGAGAGCCTGAGGCAGGAACTGGAACGGCAATTGAAATCGCTGATTGAGAACACCCGGGATTCAGAGTGGGTCCTCAGGGTGGCTGAGAAGTTTGAGGATGATCTGGAGGTCTGGGAGCATCTGGCAGGCATCATTTCCAGACAGAGCCAGCATTATGCTTTTGTGCTGGCCAAGGTGAAGAGGTTGCGAGAAGACTGGGGTGTGGTGTGACCTGAACGGATTTCCCAGAGGGCTTCAGAAAAAACCGCCCCTCAGAGGGGCGGCCAGTCAGGGTATAGGTTGATCTCAACGGTGAACGGGTGCAACCACGTTCTTGGAAAAATCAGGTGGAGGCAGGAAGGTGGTGTCTCCTGCCAGTGCAGGGGCAGAAAGGGCACACAGCAGCACCAGAATACTCAATACACCTCTTTTTTTCATGTTCGGCCTCCTGTCATCAGGAGCGGACAGGGAGACAGGCCCTCCCTGTTGCTTCTGCAGATTTGCTTTCCCAAAGGAGCAAATCTTTGGAATGATATGTGTTCCCAGTAAAGACCATGCAGGGTTATCAGAAGGTTAATGGGATGCGCAACCCTGTGACAACCTGGAATTCTGTTTACTGAAAAAGCATGTCAGAAGGGGCTCATGGCTTGTTGGTCAATCGGATTTCTTCTGGCGTTTCACAGTCAGGTGGAATGGATGAAAGATTTGATTCTTGTTGAGGGAATTTCCCGATGGCACTGCAGGACCGTGGTGCTGCATGAGGTGGGTTTCAGGGTGCCCAGAGGTTTGTTAAGTGTGATCTCTGGTGCCCCTCGTTCTGGAAAGACCTCCATTCTGCGGGCGCTGCTTGGACATGAAAAAATCGATCAGGGACAGTGCCTGTTTCTTGACCCTGTGCTTGAAAGGCGCGACATGAAGCAGGTTTTGCGAATGGGACTGAATCCACCCTGGATTTTTCCCTGGGTCACCTGCATGGAATACCTCCATCATTTGAACCACTACCAAAAACTGCTTGATCCACAAGCGTGGGTGAAGACTGCACTGGGGAGGGTGGGCCTGCTTGCCATGGCCCATGTTCCCTTCTGGAAGCTGAACAGGGTTTCGCGGGTGAAACTGTGGATAGCTGCCCAGATGGTGCCACACAGCCCGTTGTTGCTGATGGATGAACCCATGAGGGGTTTACAGCCTGCTGAGCGTGAAGACATCTGGCTGGTGTTGCGGCGTCTGGTGTGGGAGGGACACTCGGTGCTGGTCACCACACCTTTTCTGGAGGAAGCAGAAGATTACGGAGAATATCTGGTGCTTCTGGACCGTGGCAGGGTGGTCATGGAGGGGGAATTTGCCCAGCTGACCCCACAAAGGCGGGTGGTCCTTGATGTCGAAGATGTGGCCGGGACAGCTGCCGCCCTGAGGGTGCTGGGTGTGGACTGTCAGATCCATGCAGGCGGTTGTGGTGTGACCCTGGACCTGAACATGGACCAGGCCCAACAACTCCTGCCCCTGCTTCTTCAGGCTGAGGTTCAGGTGCGTGACTGCCAGCCTGAGGATCTGGGCAGCCTTTATGGAAGGTTGCAGCTTCAGGCATCAATGGGTCAGGTGTGACTGTTTTCAGGGGTGCTCAGGCAGTTTGAGGGTGGCTGAAACAAAAGGGGCAGCCCGTTCTTTTAAAACAGCGCGCCTTTCCAGAAAGAGCTGGTGGGCCACCGATCCCCAGTCTGGGCTGGGACGCAATTCCACAGGGAAGCTGGGGTCGAAGAACAGGAATTTGCGGTAGGCATGCAGCATGCGAACAAACTCGTAAAAAGCTGCTCTGGGTTCTGAAGGGCAGGGGGCCTGCTCAAATTCCTGCAGAAAGGCCTGATAATAGGTGTTGATGTAAGCCAGATCCCAGGCGCTGGCAATGAGTTCCTGGTGGTTCTGGTGCAGGCGGGTGGCCTCAAAGATTTCCACTTCCTGCTCCAGCGTGTGGGCTTTTGCCAGATCAAGGGCATCTCTGGCTTTGGGATTGGGGCAGATCCACACGCCCCCTGTCAGCATGCCGAAGCCCATCAGGCTGAGTTCTTTTCTGAAGCGGTCCCGTTTTTCCCGTTTGCTTTCAGGGATGGTGTAGATCAGGACCCGCCACAGGCCATCCCAGTGGTTGGGTTCCTGTGGATACAGGCGTTCCAGAAGGCCATCGATGCGCCACTGCACGTCTTCGGTGATCCGGTAATAGCTTTTGCGTCCCAGTTTCTCTGCTTGCAGCCAGCCGTTGCGCTGGGCCCTGGAGATGGCGGCACGGACAGCGGGTTCATTGAAGCCCAGAACCTCCATCCATTCCAGGATGCTTCCCACCCAGATGGCTTCGCGCAATGGATTGACGTACTCTCCGAGAATGGTGAAGAGGGTAGAGCGTGCCCGCATGACTGTTTACTAGATTACACGACTTGCAGCAGAACGATCACTTTTCAGGCAGGGCAGATGGCACCGTCACACAATGTCTGCACGATGTTTCTGGGCGTCTGCGGTAAAGTGGTGGGGTGTTTGAGTTTGATATCCAGGCCACTTCTGGCCGTGCTCGCAAAGCGACCTTCCACACCCCACGTGGAAGTGTCACCACCCCGATGTTCATGCCTGTGGGAACCCAGGGAACTGTGAAAGGAATCAGTCCTCAGGAACTGCTGGACGTTGGTTCCCAGATGATTCTGGGGAACACCTACCACCTGATGTTGCGTCCAGGGGAGGAACTGGTCCGCCAGCATGGAGGACTTCCCGGATTCACAGCCTATCCGGGTCCTTTTCTGACCGATTCGGGAGGGTTTCAGGTGATGAGTCTGGGTCACATGCGCACCATCAAGGAGGAGGGAGTCACCTTCCGCAATCACCTGGATGGCAGTCTGGTGTACCTGACTCCTGAGCGTTCCATTCAGGTGCAGGAGGCGCTGGGGGCAGATGTGATCATGGCTTTCGATGAGTGCCCGCCCCATCCTGCGAGTCAGGAATACGTGAAAAACAGCCTGGAGCGAACCATCCGCTGGCTGGACCGTTGCCTGCAGGTCAAGACCCGTGAAGACCAGGCCCTCTTTGCCATTGTGCAGGGTGGGGTGTATGAGCACCTGCGTTTGCAGAGTCTGGAAGCCACCCTGCCTTTCAACACCCCTGGTTTTGCCATTGGAGGGCTGGCCGTTGGAGAGTCCAAGGAAGAGATGTACCCGATGGTGGATTTTACCGCGCGTCACCTCCCTGACAACAAGCCAAGGTACCTGATGGGTGTGGGACATCCAGAAGATCTGGTGGCTGCCATTGGCCTGGGGGTGGACATGTTTGACTGTGTTTATCCCACCCGGACAGGGCGTTTTGGGTATGCCCTGACAGATCAGGGACGCATCAACCTGAATAAGGCCAGCATGAGAACGGACATGCGCCCAGTAGATGAGACCTGTGACTGCTATTGCTGCAAGAATTACACCCGGGCTTATCTTGCACACCTGATGAGGGCCGAGGAAATGCTGGGTCCGCGCATGCTCTCTTTACACAATTTGCGTTATTTGCATCGTCTGGTGGACAAAGCTCGCGTTGCCATCGAGACGGATACTTATGTGGAGTGGGCCAGTGAATGGGGCAAAGTGTACTTCGGTGGAACGCTGCCAGCATGGTTTGAGCAGGCCTTAAGGGCTTCCTCAGATGAGTAGAAGCTGAGGATTTTCTGCGTTCATGAGAACGATTGTCAGGCTTGTCACAGGTTTTTGCTGTCAACACGGGTAAATTGATCCTTAATGCTAATGGCGTACTCTCATCTTCCGGTTGACCTATCGCACTGATGATGTGTATGATTAGCATGGTCTTTTGTATTGGAGCTTTACTTTTCTCGAGGAAAACTCAGAATTCGTTCCTCCATGCAACAGGCCTGCAGAAGTACCGACGCGTTCAACGACTCCGGGAGAGGAAACTCGGCAACTCGCCCCACCTGTGCAACCCGACGCTGAAGTACGGATGCGAACTTTATTAGGGGGTAAGTATGAAACTAAAAGCAGTTCTGGCCGTCACCGCCGCACTTTCTTTCGGTGGTGCATTCGCACAGGCCAACTTCAGCGACGTACCCGCCGGCCACTGGGCCAAAGACGCCGTTGACAAAATGGCCGCACAAGGCTGCATCATCGGTTTCCCCGATGGTACTTTCCGTGGAAATGAAAGCCTCACCCGTTATCAGGCTGCCCTGATCCTGGCCCGCTGCCTCCAGCAGGGTGCCGTTACCGGTGGCACGGATACCGAGACCCTCGAGTCCATCAAAAACGCCATTCAAGAACTGAGCAGCGAACTGGCTGCCCTCGGCGTGCGCGTTGCCGACGTTGAAGACAACGCCGCCACCAAGGATGACGTTGCTGCCCTCGAAGAGCGCGTTGCTGCTCTGGAAGGCGACAAGGATGTCATTGTTGACGGCGGAAGCACTGAAGGCCTTCAGGAACTCCAGGACGCCATTGATGCCCTGCAGGAAGCCCAGGACGCCCAGATCGCTGATCTGACCGCCACCCTGGACGACCTCGTTGCCCAGCTGGACGAACTCGCTGGCGCCCAGGAAGACCTGGCCTCCCGCGTGGAAGCCCTGGAAAACGCTGAGCCTGCCACCGGTGAAGACCTGAGCGGTGCTCTGGATGACCTCGCTGGCCAGATCGACGACCTGACCGCTGGTCAGGACGAGCTGACTGCAGGCCTCGAAGACCTGACCGCCACCGTTGACGAGCTGACCGCTGGCCTGGACGACCTCAACGCCCGCGTTGACGAACTCTCCGCTGCCAACGAAGAAACCGCTGCTGTGCTGGACGAAATCAACAGCCGCATCGAAGAGCTTGCTGGCGCCATTGATGACGTGAACGTTCGCGTTGACGACCTCGAAGGCACCGTGGGCGACGTCAGCACCACCGTTGACGGCCTGGGCGAGCAAGTCGAGTCCAACGCTGCCAGCATCGTCGCTCTGCAGGACCTGACCGTTCTGCTGAACGAAGACATCGTGGGTCTGGAAGACCGCATCTCCGCTCTGGAATCTGACAAAGCAGACGCCGCTGACGTGGATGCCCGCTTCACCAACCTGAACCGCGACCTCACCGACCTGACCAACCGCGTCACCGTCGTTGAGACCAACCTGAGCGACCTGCAAGGCAAGTTCAACACCCTGAACGGCACCTTCGGCTTCTCTGTGAGCGGTACCCTCTCCAGCACCTACTACGTCAGCCGCGTGACCGGCAGTGACTTTGACATTGACCGCCTGATCCCTGGCACCAAGTTCAGCACTGGTGTTGACGGTGATGGCGACGACACCACCAAAGACCGTGCCTATGACTGGACCGACTTTGAAGGTGGAAGCAACCGTGGCAAAGTGACTGGCAATGGTTTCACCAGCCCCGTCTTTGATGGAGATGTCACTGGAGACACCAAAACCAGCCTCAGCCTGTCCCTGGACTTCGCCAACCGAGGTCTTGAAGGCAAGAGTGCTTATGCTGGAGCTCAAGCCAGTGACACCCAGGCTTTCAATGTGCACAAAGTGATTGCCGAGTTTGGCATTGACGATCTCGACGCTGGAGACATTGAAGCTGATCCAGATGCCGGTGATGATGATAAAGGCCGCATTCCCCTGCGCTTCTACATCAAAGGCATCACCACCCAGTTCGACATTGCGGGCAACCCCATCAAGTTCACCATCGGTGAGAACCTGAAGACCAAGTTCACCGAAAACGTCTTTGATGCTGATGACGCTGGCTTTGGCGATGGCTACCTGGCCCAGGTGGATGGCAGTTCCCTCCCCGGTCTGGGCGCTTTCTCTCCCAAACTGGTTGTTGCCTATGGTCACAAGAGTGCTCTTCTGTCTGACGAAAAAGCTGGTGACAATCCTGCCACCCCTGGCGTTGAAGAGAACGGTTACTCTGTGCCCGTTGTCGAGAATGATGCCTACGTGCGCGGTGTGCGTGCAACCATCAGCCCTGTCACCGATGTGACTCTGGGAGTTTCTGCTGCCCAGATCGGCAGTGACGTTCAAAGCCCTGACGTTTCCTTTGAGCATACTGTGTTTGGCGCTGACCTGAATGCAAAAATTGCTGGCTGGACCATCAGCAGTGAATACGCTCAGGAGAAATACACGGATACTGTGCTGGATGATCCTGCTTTCACCGATGAAGATTCTCTGTTCTTCGTGAAAGTGGGCGGTGCTGTTGGTCCTGTGACCCTCAATGCCAACTACCATGCTGTTTCTGATGACTTTAACGGTCTGCAGTTCGATGCCAATGACAAGCACAGCCAGACTTTTGCTGACAACAGCAGAGGGTTTGCTGTTGATGCTTCCGTGGCACTGGGCGGCTTCGGCGTCAAGGGTTACTTCGCACAAGAAGCCCTGTTCACCGATGCCACTGTCAACCTGACCCAATATGGTGCCAGTGTTGATGGACAGGTCAGCATCATCAAACTGGGTGCTTACTTCGATGGTCTGCAGGGCAGCAAGTTCACTGTTGACCCCGATGGCAACGGCCCTCTGGTCGACACCAACGGTAACGGCATTCCCGATACCGTGTCTGAGAAAGGCGTCAGCGACACTGCTGTCAACAACGCCACCCGCTTTGGTGTGACTGCTGGCGTGAACCTTGCTGGCTTTGACATCAAGGGTTACTACCAGAACGTGATGGTGGATGGCGTGACTGTTGCTGGAGTGCCCAAACTGCACCCCGACAATGCCACCCCCTTCTCTGCCAAAGGTGCCTGGGCTGAAGGCGACCAGACCACCAAAGCTGGTGTGGATCTCAGCGGTGCTGTTGCTGGCCTGAATGTCAAAGCTGGCTTCATGATTGACAGCGGTACCCCTTACATCACCGCTCCCAGCAGCTGGGTCGCTTCTGACTTCGACCGCACCACCATTTACGCTGATGTGGACACCAGCCTGACCGCTGGCATTCTGACCCTCAAGCCCGAAGCTCACTACAAGAGCGTTCAGGATGCGGATGCTGGTACCGATGACACCACCATGTTCTCTGTGGGACTGTCTGCCAAGACGGCAACCCTTGCCACCTTCCTGGCTCCTTCCTTCAATGCCAACATTGGTTACTACCAGAACCAGCACACCGACAAGTCCAACTTCACCTCCAGTGTGCTGAACTACAGCCTGGGCGTGAAGTCTGATGCCTTCCTGTTCGACAAGAGCACCCTGGCTGTGACCTGGGCTGGCTGGCAGGGCAAGAACCGCAAGTACATTCCCTTCAGTGGTACCACTGCTGGCTACTTCGAAGATGCCGCTGTGGGCGACATCACCCTGGGTGGCATCTACGCCGAGTGGAACTACTGGGATCTGAACTTCGCTTACGGTGACTTCACCCTGAACGAAGCTGGCGCAGTGAGCAACGGCCAGGCCTTCAAGATCAGCTACAAAGTCAAGTTCTAAACCTGACTTCTCAAGAAACTCCGGGGGACGCCCCGGAGTTTCTTTTTGTTTTCAAATGTTTGCTGGCAGGTCAGCAGATCTTTTTCTACTGTTCCTTTCAGCTGTGCATGATATGGTGCAAGTATGCGATTTGCGGGAATGGTGCTCTGGGGAATCCTTTTGCTGGGAATGGCACAGAGCCAGGGTCTGAATGGGATTCGGGACCTGATTGAGAATGGAGATCTGGGTACCGCCCGGACAAGGTTGCAGTCTGTGTTGAACAGTGAACCAGCCACAGCCAGAATCTTGATGGCCCGGGTGCTGTATCTGCAAGGAGATCCAACACAGGCCCTCAGCCAGCTGAACAAGGTGCCTCTTGCCCAGTGGACAGCCGAGGCTTTCTGGGTGAGGGGTCTGGCCCAGGCAGAACTGGGCAAAGCTGCCGAGGCCCTTTCTAATTTGAAATCTGCAGGTTATCTGGGGAACAATTACCAGTATGCGATGGATTGGGGGGCCACCGCCTGGCGGTTTGGTCGTCTGGAGGTGGCAGCTGAGGCATTTGCTTTTGCTGAAGCGCTGGATGCTTCTGAGCCCTGGCCTTTTTTGAACCTTGGAATGGTTTTGTTTTCCCAGAAGAAACCACAGCAGGCCCTGCAACACCTGCAGCAGGGGCTTGGCGCTCTGGAGCGATTGGGACAACCATTGAACCATCCAGCGTATCCAGAGCTTTATTACTGGATGGGCCAGTGCCATCAATCCCTTGGAGATCTGGGGCGTGCCCGTGAATTTTACCGTCAGGCCATCACTGTTGATCCAGACTACACTGCAGCTTCGAGTGCTCTGGCAGAACTTCGGCGTTGAGTTTGCTGCAGCAAGGCAGCTGGGGTTGTCCTGGCAGCTGAATCCTGATCTGGAGCATGACACTTGTCATCCCTGACAGGTGACATTGTGCTCTTTTTTCTCTGACTGCAGCACTTTAACCTGCACCTGTGGATCTTAAGCTGCAGTTCAGTTTCTTGTGCGCCAAATCACGATTGATGTTTCTGGATCTGAAATAATCGATTTGTGAATATTTCGGATTCCGAAGCAATCAAAAGCTGGGACCCCCTGTTTTTGCAGCTGGCAGAGGGACACCTGCGTTTGATGTATCTCTCGCACATGTATGTGGGGAAGGTGCTGGAAGAGCATGGCCTGCACCACATCCACTACGCCATGCTGCAGGTCGTTGGGGGAACACTGCCGTACAACAAACTCGAGCTTCCAGTGAGTGTCAGTGACATTGCACGCAGCATCGGGCTGACTCCGGCAACCAACACAGCCCTGATTGACCGCCTGGAAAAGATGGAGTTCCTGGAACGCACGCCAGATGCCACTGACCGGCGGGTGATCCGTGTGCGCCTCCTCCCAAAGGGGGGGGAAGTCCTCCAGAGCCTGGAGGATTATTGGAACCAGCATGCCCATGAGCTGTTTGCGGGCATCTCCAGAACAGACTTGCAGGTGGTGGTTCAGGTGATGGACGCCCTGGAGCACTGGTATGTGCAGAACATGAAGGAGAAATTGTGATTCGAACATGGCTGTTGTTGGGGCTCACCCTGGGGCTTGGGATGGGACAGGCCCAGAGCTGGGTTCAGGAACTCTTGAAGCATCCCAGCCTGCAAAGTGCAAGTTTGCAGGTGAGGGCAGCCCAGGCACAACTGAACGCCCTGGGTTCTCCGGTGACCCTGGTGGGCCAGGGCGGGTATCAGAGCACCGATTATCTTGATCCGCCATCGTCATTGCCCCCTGCAAGTGCAGCTGCCTGGCCCAAAGACAAGAGTGGCTGGGATGCGAGCATCACTGCGGCATTTCAGCTTTTTCCCTATGGGGACACTGCTGACCAGATCAGCAGGGCAAAGATAGGGGTGCAGCAGGCACAACTGGGGTTCCGGGTGGCCTTGGCCCGTGCTGAAGTGCAGGTCATGACTGCTGCTTACCAGTTGCAACTGGCCAATCAGGGACGCACGCTGGCCAGGAATGCGGAACAACTGGCCCTCAAGAGCCTGGAAGTGGCAAGGCTGAGGTCCAGCAAAGGAGGCATCAGTGCTGCAGAATTGCGTGATTCGGAAAATGCCTACCAGCAGGCACAGGAGCAGCTCAGAACAGCGGATGAAAATGCCCGTCTGGCCGAAATGAACCTGAAATCCTGGGTGGGAAGTGCACAGGTGCAGGTTCCTGAGACGCTTGCTTTTCCAGCTTCGACCCTCACTGCAGAGCAGCAAAATGCCCTTTTTGCCTTTGAACAGACCCGCATTCAGGTGGAAGCAATCAAGCGTCAGTTTTTTCCTGTAATGAATGCCAGTTACACCTATCAGGCAGACGACAGCAGTGTCCTGAACTTCTCCATGAATTCGTCCAACCTGCAGCCTGCCCTCACCTACAATTACCAGTCCAATCCTGATGGAGCCAAGGTGCTCAACTCACAGCTCAAACTGGGATTGAAGTTCACCCTGACCCCCTCTATAGGTGAAGCCCTGGGTGCCGCAGATGCACAGATGGCGGCTGCAGAAGCCACCATCAAAAACGCTGCAGTATCACGGGAAATTCAGGAAGCAGGACTGAAACTGCGCCATGAGCAGGCCATTCGTGCCCTGGCCCTGAAAACCCAGGCTGTGACCAATGCCACCCTGTCCCTGTCTGAAGCCCAGAAACGTGAAGAACTGGGCCTCAGCAGCCCCTTGCAGACCCTGAAAGCCATTCTGGACCTGAGTCAGGCGCAGCTTGCCGAGCAGCAGGCCCGCATGGATGTGCTGTCCCGTGTGCTGGACGCTTACCAGTTTTACGCCCTTCCCCCCATCGAGGTGAACCCATGAAGAAAATGCCAAAGACCCTGTTTGTGATGATGTTCCTGGCCAGCGGTGCCTTCGCCCAGCAGTACACCCTTCCTGAAGCCCTCAAGCAGGTTGATAAGGTGGGCAGTGTGGTGCTTGCCAAACTGGAAGTGGAAGATGCCCAGGCCAACCTGACCCGCACCCTCTCTGATCCCCTGCTCACCCGTCCCACCGAAATTCAGGCACGCCAGAGATTGAAAACCGCCCAGGTGAAGTATGACGATGCGGTGCGTCAGGCGCAGTCCCAGATTGTCAGTGCCTACACGGGTGTGCTGGAAGCCCAGGAGCAGGTGACCCTGGCCGAAAAATCCACCGATGTGCTGGAGCAGGCCCTGAAGATCGCCCAGATCCGCCAGAAGAATGGCAGTGGTACGGCACTGGATGTCAGGGATGCCGAAAGACAGCTGGCAGATGCTGAAAAGAACGTTGCAGCTGCCAAAAACGGACTGAGCCTCTCCAAACAGAACCTCGCCAACCTGATCGGCAAGTTTGAGAAAATCGGGGAGCAGCTCAGCCTGCCTGAGCTGCCCAAGAGTGACGCCATCGCACAGATTGTGGAGCGCAGCCCCAACACCCTGCAACTTCTGCAGGCCGTGGAACTGACCCAGATGCAACTTGATTTGCTTGATCCCAGTTATGCTGCCCAGACCCAGATTGACAGTGCAAAAAGCAGCCTGACCCAGGCCCAGCAGAACCTCTCGGACATCCGCAATAGTTTGAAAGTGCAGGCCCAGAGCCTGTACGACAACCTGCTGTCTGCCCAGAAGGGTTATCAGGTGGCTGTGAAAGCCCGAGAGAACGCCAGAGAACAACTGGCGAGCCAGAAAAAACGCCTCTCTGGAGGACTGATCAGCCCCTTTGACTTCATGCGTGCCGAACTGACCGACATGCAGGCCGAGCTGTCCCTGGTGCAGGCCCGTGACAATTACCTGAAAGCCTACTACGCCTTCCTGGCAGGTTCAGGAGGACGCTGATGCCTAAACTGTGGCTCCTCGGGATCAGTGCGGCCCTGCTGCTGGCCGCCTGCACGCCCAAAGACAAGGAGCAGTCTGAGACCACCCCGCCCAAACAGGTGGTCCAGCAGGAACTCACCCGCAAGGTGCAGGTGGTGACTGCGTCTTATGGGGTGCTCAACAGCCCCCGTACAGTCAGTGTCACCCTGAACCCTGTGAAAGAAAGCTTTGTGGGAAGCACCGGAAGTGGTCAGGTCAGGGCCATTCTGGCTCCAGAAGGCACCCGCGTGTCTGCAGGACAGACGGTCATTGAGCTGGACACCGACCAGCTGAGCACCCAGGTCAGCAATGCCGAACTGGCCCTCAGGTCGGCCCAGATCAACCTGGAGAAGGCCAGACGTGCGCAGCAGGAGAACGTCAAACTGCTGCAATCGCAACTGGTGACGGCCCAGCAGAGCCTGCAAATCGCACGGAAGCGCTACAACGAAGGGCTGGAATTGCAGAAGGTGGGAGGAATTGCTGCTCTTGACCTGCAGAACCTGAACCTGAATGTCAGCAACGCACAGAATCAGATGCAAAACGCCCAGGACAGCCTGACCCGCACCCAGCGTTCCAGTCAGGAGGACCTTGCCCTGCTGGAAGTGCAGGTCAGTCAGGCCCAGAACCAGCTGCAAAATGCCCGCAAAGCCCTGGGGGATGCCCGGGTGAAGGCACCTTTCAATGGGGTCATCAACGAGGTCAGTGTGAATGTGGGAGAGTTCCTCTCCACCGGAGCACGGGCTTTCCGGATTTCTGACCCCTCCACCCTGGAAGGGGTGTTCAGGTTGCCCCCTGAGCAAGCTGGCCAGTTCACTGCCGGTACTCCTCTGATGCTGAAGTTCTCTGGCAAAGATTACAGTGCGAAACTGGTGCGCCAGAGTCAGGTTCCCGGCCAGGACCGCCTGATCGAACTGGTGGCCCGGGTGAATGCTCCTGAAATTCCAGCGGGCAGCACTGCCACCCTCTCCTACGACCTGCGTATTGCCAAAGGGACGGTGGTGCCCTCCAGTGCCATCCGTGTGACCGAAGGGGAAAGCCAGGTCTTTGTGATCAAAGACAGTGCTGCCACAGCGGTGAATGTGAGCCGCCTGGGTGAAGCCGATGGCAAGGTGGCCCTCTCGGGTCTGGAAAACGGCCAGAAAGTCATTTATCCCCTTCCTGCGGAACTGACCAGTGGTACCAGGGTTGAGGTGGTGCAGTGAGAGAAAGCCCGATCGTCAAGTTCTTCGTGAACCGTTTTGTGTTTGCGACGGCGATCTTCGGGGCACTGATTCTGGTGGGCATTCTCAGCTTCAGGGGAATCGGGGTGGATGTGCTCCCCAAATTCGAGGTGCCCGTGGTCGCAGTGATCACCACCTACCCTGGAGCAGGCCCTGAAGAAGTGGCCAACCAGGTCTCCAAGCCCATCGAGGATGCGCTGGCAACGCTGCCCGGAATTGACTCTCTGAGTTCGGTGAGCAGCGAGAACGTTTCACAGGTGATTGTGCAGTTTGATTACGGCAAGGACGTGGATCAGGCTGCTGTGGAAGTCTCGCAGCGGGTCAACAGTGCCCGCAACAGCATCCCTTCTGATGCGAATGCCCCGGTGGTGGAAAAGTTTGATCCCACCGGACAGCCGATCCTTTCGGTGGCCCTCAGTGCACCAGGAAAAGATCTGCTGGATGTCTCCGATTACGCCGAAGACACCCTCAAACTGAAAATCCAGCGGGTGGATGGGGTGACCGGGGTGACCATCAACGGTGCCCCCAAACGCCAGGTGCAGGTCCTGATGGACCCGGCGAAACTTGCCAATTACCGCCTGACCCCCTCCCAGATCTCCCAGTCGATTTCTGCGAACAGCCTGAACCTTGCGGCTGGATCGAGCAACGTTCAGGGAGAGCGCATCACCTACACCCTGCGCAACACCGCAAAAACTCCAGATGATGTGGCAAACATTGTCATTGATTCTTCCCGTGGACTGAGGGTGCAGGATGTGGCCGTGGTGCGGGACACCAGTGCTGAACTGGAAACCTACAGCCGGGTGAATGGCGAGCCCGTGATCACCCTGTCTGTCCAGAAAGGCAGCGATGCCAACAGTGTCGCTGTGGCCGAGGGCATCCGTGAAGCCCTCAAGGAATTGAAACTTCCTGCCGGATACAAAACCACCATCGTGTCTGACACCACCGAGGCGATCAAACTGCAAGTGGAGGACACCTGGAAAGATGCCTTCCTGACCATCATCGTGGTGAGCATTGTCTGCCTGGTCTTCCTGGGGAAACTGAACACCGTGTTCTCTGTGGTGCTGGCGATCCCGATTTCCATTCTGGGAGCCATCATCATGTTCCAGGTGCTGGGGTTCACCTTCAACATCATCTCCCTGCTGGCCATCATTGTGGCGGTGGGGATCGTGGTGGACGACTCCATTGTGGTTGCAGAAAACGTTGAGCGTTACCGCCGGATGGGGTTTGACCTCAAAGACTCGGTGTTGAAAGGGGCCAGTGAGGTGACCAGTGCGGTCTCGGCCTCCACCCTTTCACTGATGGCCGTGTTCATTCCAATCAGCTTTCTGCCTGGCATTGTTGGGCAGTTCTTCCAGCAGTTCGGGATTGTGCTGGCAGCTGCAGTTGCAGTTTCCTGGGCTGAAGCTTTGTTCTTCCTGACCGTGCGCATGGCGTACTTCCCGGACCCCAAAGAACTGACGTTCAGGGAAGCGTTGGCCCACACCCTGGGTCCCAGAAACTTCATGCACGGCCTGACCACCTTCTGGAAAAAGCCTTTTGCATGGGTGCTGTTCATTGCCCTGGGTGCGCTCCTCTATCAACAGGGACCTGTATACCTGCTGGGGCTTCTGGCCTTCCCAGTCATTTATGCCCTGCTGGTGTATGTTTTCAACATCTTCTTTGAGATGTTCAATGCCACCTCCAGCAACCTGCATGAACTGAACAACCGGGGTTTCAACGGGTTGCAGAACGTGTATGCACGCATGCTGGACGGAGGATTGCGTCGGCCCTGGATCATCATTGTGCTGGGTGTGCTGACCCTGGCTTCCATTGGAATCGTGGGACCGAAAATCCCCTTCAACTTCACCCCCAAGAGCGACAACAGCATCATCATCGTGAACTTCAAGCAGCCCAAAGGCAGCAACCTGTTCAGCACCAACGAAAACATCAGGAAGCTGGAAAACTACTTCCTGCAGAAGCCTGAAGTCAAAGTGGTGGAAACGCAGGTTGGGACCAACGGCCCTGAACGCGCCTCTCTGACCGTGGAACTGGTCAAGAAACACGAACGCTCCAAGGACGTGTATGGTCTGGCAGAGGATTACCGCAAGGATGTGGCTGAGCTGTACGCCAAAAACCCGCAGGTGGATGTGAAACTGCAGATTCCGCAGGGTGGCCCTCAGGGTGAGAGTGACATCGCCTATTTCCTGAAAGCGCCCACCCCGGAGATGCTGGATGCCCGCACCGAAAAGATGATGGAGGTGCTGCGCTCGAAGGCCTACACCACCGACGTGCGCAGTGACCTCTCGGAGACCACTCCTGAGCAAATTTTTGTGCCAGACCGTGAAAAACTGGTGGGCACGGGCATCACCCCGTTTGACATTGCCAGCACCCTCAAGACCTTCAATTCTGGGTCTGAAGCTGGTGTGGTGCGCCGCAGTGGGGAAGAGTACAAGGTTGTGCTGCGTGCCGATCCGGGCGTGGTGGGCAACCAGTCTGCCCTGCTCTCCCTGCCGATCTATTCTCCTGTGCTCCAGCAGGCCATTCCCATTTCTTCTCTGGGCAATTTTGAGTCTGGTCGTGCTCCGGCCCGTCTGACCCGACAGGACCAGCAGTACGGCACCACCATCTATGCCAACCTGCGTCCTGGCGCTCCTGGTCTGTTCCAGGTGCAGAGTGAGCTGCAAAAAGAATTCAAGGACCAGAAGGTCATTGACGATCAGGTGACCATTGAAGAGGATGGAGGCAGCGCCTTTGTGGGTGACCTTGCCAGTGCAGCCCCCTTCGCTTTCGGACTGGCATTGATCCTGAACTTCCTGGTGATTGCAAGCCAGTTCAACAGTTTCCGTTACCCCTTCTACATCCTGCTGCCCATTCCTCTTGCTCTGGTCGGTGCCTTCTGGTTCAGCTACTGGTTTGGCACAGGCCTGGATGTGGTGAGCGTGCTTGGAACGGTGCTGCTGATTGGTCTGGTGACCAAGAATGCCATTCTGCTGCTGGACTTCGTGGTGCGTGAAGCCAGAAGCATGGACCTGAGAGAGGCCCTGGTGGAGGCTGCCAAACTGCGTCTCAGGCCCATTCTGATGACCACCATCACCGTGCTGGTGATTTCCCTGCCCCTGATTCTGGGCCTGGGAGAAGGGGGAGAGCTGCGCAAACCCCTCGGGGTGATTGTGCTTGGCGGTGTGCTCACGGGAACCGTCCTCACCCTGTTTGTGGTGCCGGCAGTGTTCTACCTGTTCGAGCGCAAGCGTTTTGAGCGTGGCGAACGCCTCATTGCAGAGTAAAGGGCCAGTACAGCCCTTTCGCAGAGGACCCTGGAAACAGGGTCCTCTGGCTTTTGCGTGCATTCCCATGAAACTTTCAAAATCCTTCAGTGAACATTTTGGACTGAATCCAAGAGTTTGCCGCTGGAAGCTGAAAAACCCGAATTTTAGCAGAGGAAATGGTTTTTCAGGTGACCTTCATCACTGAGAATTCTCAGGAGTCCGTCACACCCTTTGGAAAAAATGCCCCCTAGAATGACCCTATGAAGCAGGAAGAGCAGAACAGCTTTGTGATGGCTGCACACCACGACCTGAACAAAGTCAAACAACTGCTCCAGAACAACCCCGGACTGATCGAAGCCCGGGCGAGCTGGAACGAAACACCTCTTGGGGCCGCAGCCCATGTGGGGAACAAAGACATCATGGCTTACCTGCTCGAGCAGGGGGCCAGACCGGACATCTGTGCCTGGGCGGCACTGGGCAACCTCGATGAAGTGATGCGTACCGTTCGCAAACATCCGGAGTGCGTGCGGGCCAGAGGAGCCCACAACCTCAGCGTGGTCTTCCATGCCATCATGGGCGGCAACTTTGAAGTGCTGAAATGCCTTGTGAAACATGGCGCTCCGGTCAATGAACCCGAAGGCACCCTCACCCCCCTGCATGTCGCCGTGGTCAAAGACGACCGTGAAGCCGTGGATTTCCTGTTGCAACACGGAGCAGACAGACGCATCCGCGACCGTGAAGGAAAGACACCTCTGGAAAGGGCACAACTGATCGGGGCCAGGGTGGTGGATTTGCTCAGATAGATGCCGACGGCCCGCTTCGCGCTGGGTCGCTCGGCTCTCGGCAGAAATCAAAGCCCCTCTGGACTCTCCACCCAGACCCGTGATATCATTTTTTTTACGTGCCGAAACGGCATGAAGTAAAAGTGAACAATGACTCCGCCCTTTTCGGGCCTTTTTTCTGGAGCATTGGTCCGCCTTTTGCGAAGGAGAAGATCATGACCATCAACCGTGGCAGCATTCTGCGCAGCGTGACCCAGGCGCAAATCCGTACCGACATCCCCGAATTCCGCGCTGGTGACACCGTCCGTGTGGACACCAAAGTGGTCGAAGGCAACCGCACCCGTGTGCAGGCTTTCGAAGGCGTTGTCATTGCTGTGAACAACAGTGGCGCTGGAAAGAGCTTCACTGTGCGCAAGATTTCCTTTGGTGAAGGTGTGGAGCGTGTGTTCCCCTTCAACAGCCCCATCATCCAGGGCGTGACGGTGCTGGAGCGCGGTAAAGTGCGTCGCAGCAAACTGTACTACCTGCGTGAACTGCGTGGTAAAGCCGCCAAGATCAAAGCCGATCGTGGCCGCATGCTGCAGGCCGGCAAAAAAGAGAAATAAACCTGCAAAGGTTTGGGAAAGAGGAGCTGAAAGGCTCCTCTTCGTTTTTGTGTATGTTTGAAAGGTCCATTGTCTGGATGATGTTTCCACTCTGGTGACGGATTGGGACATTTATGGTTTGAAAGCCCGGGACGAAAGCCTTAACATTGGAAAGGTTAACCTCGGTTAAAGGAGATTCAAAATGAAAACCCCTGTAAGAGTTGCAGTGACCGGAGCCGCAGGACAGATTGGCTACAGCTTGCTTTTCCGCATCGCCTCGGGTGAAATGCTGGGCAAAGACCAGCCTGTGATCCTCCAGCTTCTGGAAATTCCCCAGGGCCTGAACGCCCTGAAGGGTGTGGCCATGGAACTCGAAGACTGCGCTTTCCCCCTGCTGGCTGGAATTGTGCAGACCGATGACCCCAACGTTGCCTTCAAAGACGCAGATTACGCCCTGCTGGTGGGTGCCCGTCCCCGCAGCAAAGGCATGGAGCGCAAGGACCTGCTGGAAGCCAACGGAGCCATTTTCACCGTGCAGGGCAAGGCCATCAACGATGTGGCTTCCCGCAATGTCAAGGTGCTCGTGGTCGGCAACCCTGCCAACACCAACGCCCTGATCGCTGCCAAGAGTGCCCCTGACCTCTCCCCCCGCCAGTTCCACGCCATGGTGCGTCTGGACCACAACCGCGCCATCTCCCAGATTGCTGGCAAACTGGGCGTTCCCTCAACGGATGTGGAAGACGTGATCATCTGGGGCAACCACAGTGCCACCCAGTACCCCGATCCTTACAACGCCAAGGTGAACGGCAAGTCTTTCGCCGAGCAGGTTGATGAAGAGTACCTCGTGAACGACTTCATCCCCACCGTGCAGAAGCGTGGTGCTGCCATCATCGAAGCCCGTGGCCTGTCCAGTGCTGCCAGTGCTGCCAGTGCTGCCATCGACCACATGCGCGACTGGGCTCTGGGCACGGGTGACAAGTATGTCTCCATGGGTGTTCCCAGTGACGGAAGCTACGGCATCCCTGAAGGCGTGGTCTACGGTTACCCCTGCATCTGCAAAGATGGCGACTATGAAATCGTTCAGGGTCTGCCCGTGAATGACTTCTCCCGCGAGCGCATGCAGGCCACCCTGCAGGAACTGCAGGAAGAAGCCGCTGCCATCGCGCACCTGTTCGCCAAGTAAAGTCTAAAGTCTGTTTTTCAGGGCAGGATTGCCTTCACAATAGAACGGCCCCCTCCAGTCAAAGGAGGGGGTTTTTGTGCTCCAGGTGACAGTGCAGCAGGGTTTCAGTGTCTCTGCTTGCTGTGGTGATGGGTTTTCCCGGGCAGAATACCCCTACTGTGAAAAAGCCCCTGCCTGAACTCGGTCTGGTCTGTATCACCTGCGGTCCTGAGGTGCGGTACCGGACCATGACCCTTGCCCGCTACAAACAGTTTTCCGAAGAGGAGCAAAAGAGCAGGCTCTCTGAGCTGTACCAGAGTAACCTGAACATGCTGCTTTACGCGCTGGATTTTGTTTCGAAAGAAGGTTGGAAGCTGTACCGGGTGACGGCAAACCTCTTTCCCCTGAGCGATCTGGAAGACGGTCTGGGGAAAAGCTTGCTCTTTGACATGAAAGATCGGCTTGCAGAGGTGGGGCAGAAGGCAGAGCGTCTGGGCATCCGGGTGGGGGTGCATCCAGACCAGTTTGTGGTGCTCAGTTCCGAATCCGAGCGGGTCATTCACAACAGCGTGCAGCATCTGGAACACCACGGCCTTGTGATGGATTTGCTGGGGCTTCCCAGGTCAAGCTGGGCCTTCATGAACATCCATGGTGGAAAAGGGGGCAGAGGGTTCAAACTGGTGGAGACCATTCATACCCTCTCTGATGCTGTGAAATCCAGGCTCACCCTGGAGAATGACGAGAAAATCTATTCTGCCAGAGAGATTTTCGAGGCATGCATTGCTGCAGGGGTTCCGATGGTCTTTGATGCCCACCACCATGTGGTCAAAGAGAAACTGCCTTCGCTGTCCGATTCCAGCATCGAGCAGTGGGTGAAGCTCGCCCGTGAGACCTGGCCTGATCCTTCCTGGCAGGTGGTGCATCTTTCGAGTGGCCGGGAGGGCCTGCACGACAGCAGGCACCACGACCTGATTCTGGATTTTCCAGAAGCGTTGTGGGATGCTCCCTGGATTGAGGTGGAGGCCAAAGCCAAAGAAACAGCCATCCGGGGGCTGAGGGCCGCACTCCAAAGTCAGGAAAAATAAAGGTCCAGATACTGCGGGGGCACCTGCTCGGTGAGCCAGACCCCGTTGTCTGAGACGTAAAAGACGTATCCATCCCGGTGCATCTTCTGGGCATTGATGGTGAGGATCAAGGGTTTTCCTCTGCGCTGCCCCACTTTCTGGGCGGTTTCGAGGTCCAGTGAGAGGTGCACATGCTGGCGGTCTCCTTTTTTGAGGCCCTCTTGCATGATGCTGTCCAGAAAACGCTCAACGGTGCCGTGGTACAGGGTCTCTGGAGGCTCTACAGGAGGGAGTTCCAGATCCACTTTGATGGAGTGGCCCTGGTTGGCCCGGATCTTGCTGCCGTCCTCGGAGAAGGAGAAGCGCTGTTTCTGGCTGTCCCTGACGATTTTCTGCAGGGCTTTCAGGTCAAATCTGGGTTCCTTCGATCTGACGGCTTTGACAAGGAGGTCGGTTTCCACCCAGCCTGACGCGTCCATGTGCAGGTTCAGCGTTTCAGGGGAATGCCTGAGCAAAAAAGACAATAATTTTTCAAGTTTCGTCCAGTCCATGAGGGTATGGTAGAGGAGGGGACGGGCCTGATCCAGACCTGTTTGGCC
>NZ_BJXB01000051.1 GCF_007990775.1 Deinococcus cellulosilyticus NBRC 106333 = KACC 11606
ACCTTGATCAGGTTGGAAGGCAGCTGGAAACCTCCTCGGGTCGAAGGAAACAGCAGACTTTCTTCCTCCAGCAGCAGGTCTTTCCAGTGCTTTTCTTCCTGTTTTTGCAAAACAAGGTGACTTTTCAGCACCTGCACGGTATCAGCTGACAAAGTGATCCTTCGGTGGCTGGCCTGTGTCTTGGGATCACCCAGCACGGCTCTGGCTCCACACTGCACCAGACTGAACTTCACCTGCAATTCCTGCCTGTCCAGATCCACCTCCTGCCAGTGCAAACCCAGCAGCTCACCTCGCCTGAGGCCTGTGGTAAGAGCCAGATAAAACAGGGCGTATAGACGTGGTTTTTCTACTTTGCAGCAGTCCAGAAAAGTACGGACTTCGTCAGCGGTCCAGACTTGCATTTTCTGGTGAGGGACTCGGGGAGCTTTCACCCTCAAGATAGGATTGAAGCTCAGAAGATTCCAGTCCACCGCCTGATTGAAGGCTGCTTTGAGGGTGCGCAGCACACACCGGGCATGCTTGACGGTCTTGCCAGCCGTAATTTCACTGAGCAGCAGGCGTTCCAGATGCAGTGGAGTCAAATTTCCCAGGGTTACATCTGCCAGAAGTGAAGATTTCAAATGTAGGTCAATGATGCGGTGATACTCTTGGTGGGTTTTGATCTTGATGTGAGGCTGCCTGAGGCGCAACCATTCCTCCAGATAATCCAGGACACAGGTTTGCAGATTGATGGCAGGGATGGCCTCGTTTCCTGTGGTTGCCTCTCCACTCGCTGGTGGAGTGGTTTGTTCTTCCAGGTATCGCTGGGCCTGTTCGAGTGTGGGAAATCGCTTGCTGGTCCGTTTCTGCTTGCCCAGTTCATCTTTCCCCAGAGTGAGGATGACCACGTACTTGCTACCACGTTGCTGAATGCTGCCGGTGCCGTTCCCACGCTTTGACATGAATGTCTCCGTTTCTGTCCCGGTGGGACAGGTTCAGCACATCAGCATTTTTGCGTGTTTTGCGGTTTTTGCGTGTTTTGATGTAAAATGTTGTGAAAGGAGGTCTGTCATGACCTACACCCGACATGAACCCATGGCCCTGCTGACCGTGCAGGAAGCCGCCAGAATGCTCCACGTCAGCGATGACACTGTTCGCAGGCAAATCAAAGAAGGGGATCTGGAAGCCGTCAGAATCGGTACTACCCCTCAGGGCAGACCCCGTTACCGGATTCCCTCTGCAGCAGTAGAAGAGAAACTGGGACAGAGCACCCTGAAAGCTCCTTCTGCGCTGGAACGCCTGCAGGAAGCCTTCAGCACCCTGACCGAAGAACAGCAGGAAACGCTGATTGCACAGGCGGTGCAGTGGGCCAGAAGTCAGTCCCCAGCCGAACAGACCAGAGATCGGAAACCAGAGCCCACCAAAGCGGAGTTGGAGAAGCGTTTTGCGGGTCGCCTGAAAGCCCGGAAGCAGGCCAGCTGAGTGCCTGAAGTTCCCCGACTGATCCCAGACATCAATGTGCTGCTCAGTGGGCTTACCAGTACCAAAGGACCTTCCTTTGACTTGTACCAGGCAGCCCAGCAATTCGAGGTAATGCTGGTGCTATCCGAGCAGCATTTCATGGAACTCCGGCAGGTGTTGACCTACCCAGCGGTCTTGGCTCTGGGCGGAGGAATTAC
This sequence comes from Deinococcus cellulosilyticus NBRC 106333 = KACC 11606, assembly GCF_007990775.1. Lineage (NCBI taxonomy): Bacteria > Thermotogati > Deinococcota > Deinococci > Deinococcales > Deinococcaceae > Deinococcus > Deinococcus cellulosilyticus. Next base: position 1,659 of record NZ_BJXB01000051.1, read on the forward strand.
CCCTTCAGATGCCTTTGGACTGGCGGTGGAGTTATACCGGGTGGCAGAAGTGGTAGTGCACCTGGAGCATTATGACTGGCCCTCGTGTCCTGACCCGAAAGACTGGTACCTGCTGGACTTGCTGATGACCTCAGATGCGGATGGAATCGTCAGCAAGGATAAACACCTGCTGAGGTTGTCCGACAAACTGGGGATTCCCGTGTATGAGCCAAGAGAATTGGTAAAGTTGGGCATCATTTGAAAGACTGTGCCCCGTGTTTCTCGCTTATGCCGAGAATCTCCGATTCCGAGGCATCCTCAGCAAATCAGGCACCCGCCATGTACCAGAAGTTTCTGCAGAACCGCACCACTGGTCGGCTGAACTTCGTCCTACAGCTGGAAACGCCATCGACTGGAGGTCGGCTGGGGCTTTGGCTGTGGGCAAAGGAAGAAGCCCTCCGAGATCGGAGGGCCTTAAGTCTAAGTACGCTTGGTAGCCTCTAGTATTTGATATTTGCTGGCTGGTAGTAAGATCCTATTCTGCTTGTTCTCATACAAATGACCATTCATCTGGAACAATCTGCCATCCATGCTCTCCAGTACTAGACAATTCTCTTGCGAATCCCAGAGGAAGTATCCTGATACCTCGGCACCATCTACGAGAATATTGCCTTCTGTAGCAATATCCATCCATAAGATATCGCGAATCCGCATCAGTAGGGACTTGATGTTACTTGGTGGAACCTCGACAAATCGTCTTACTTCGTCAAGTAATTCCGCAGTAGGTGGAGATAAGAATATATCAGAGATACCTATCTCAGCCAGCTTTAGCACAGAAGTCAAATAAGGCTCTCCTCCGTTAAGGCTCTTGCGATGTGCGTCAAGCCACTGCGAAATCATAACCCGCAGAGTTCTTTCTCTATAGTGATCCAAGAACTCTTTGAGTAGTAGCACAAAGCTATTGATTGGTTTCATAGTCACCTACTTGATTGGGAAGGCCGTGATGAGATTGCCTTTGCTGTCCGTGAAGATTCTCATTCTGCTGGTAGCAACTCCTCCATCTTTAAGAGTTGTAAGACCAATATTGAACCCGACATCGACTTCTCTAATAAACTGTCCTGCAACTGTTGCATCAGCAGTTATAGGAGATTGTACTACTTGCTTAGATGTAAGGACAGCTTTCAGTTCATCTTCAGTGATTGTGAAGACAGATCTGCTATTAGAAACAGGTCGGTTAAAGTGTCCGCTAACAACATGATCCCATCCAGCCGATATTGGATTACCAGAATTCCGAATTGGAGTAAAGCGCGTGGGACCCTTCGCCAAATTGATGCGTGACTGGGCAATGCAGTTATGCACCAACCAGCCCTGGGTGCCGACGAAGAAGGTGTGGGCTTCCTCAACCTCCAGATTGTACATGGTGCGGGCTTCCTGGATGGTATTGACGTACCGGACTTCACCCAGCGTGCCATCGGCCTGCTTGAGTTTGTCCCCAACTTTCAGGTGCCCCGCCCCGACCCACTTGTCGCTCAGGTCTGGATGGCCCTCAGGTTTGGGTCTGGGTTCACCGTCTGAACGCTCCGTGACGTAGAAGGGGTGTTCAGGGGTGGTGGTCAGGTATTCCAATGCTTTCGTCTCAGGGTTCTCAATCACCAGTCCAGTGATTTGGGGATCGTGGTTTTCAAACACCTGGGTAATCGGGTAGTACCCCTGCTCCCTGGTCTTTTCATTGAACGCCAGCACGGGAGTGCCAATGGTCAGGGTAGCGATGGCGGCCAATCCATACTTTGTCCATACTGGTGTATTGCCGTCAAAAGAATGAAGAGATGCACGTCTGAAACAGTTTTCTCCTGTTTCACGCAGGAAAGCACTCCAATTCGTTTTCACAGTGGTCTTTAGAGTAGTAAGTGCTCCTTTAAACCCATATTTTCCAATTAATCCCACGAGGCCGCGAGCTGCGGCATAGCCATTAACAGCTCCCAACATGGTCAAGCCAGCATCCGCTAAAGCCATTCCATAAGCGGTGTTGGCATCCGCTGCTTCAGTTGCAGCCCTCATGGATTCTGTCATTGCTCTGCCTAAGGTCTGGGCTTCCTCAGGCCTTCCTTGCGAATAGGCAACACTGCCTTTTAAGGCAAGCCGATAAGCATCATTCACCCCCTGACGCATGCCTTCACGGTCTCTAGAAGCCATTCCCATTTGTAAACCTTTAAAGAAGTCCAGTCGTTCTTGGGGTGATCTCCCCATACTCTTAAGATATTCATCAATGAAAAGGATTTTTTGCTTAAGGACAATTTTATCGCCAGAGTCCCAGAAGAACCATTTGTCTATTTCATGATAAACAGAAGATTCTATGTATCCGCAAACCTCTTTTTCTCCCAGTTCCTTCTTAATATTTTCCTTTTCGAGAGCAACTTTTGATTCAAGATTTGAGGCAGTGCCTTGGTCTCCACAAGAGGTTGCTTGAGAGACAGATGTGCTACTAAAAGATGTTACGGGAGTCAGCATTTCAACTCCAAGATGCTCTGGGCTAATTACTCCTGATCCGGTCCCACTGTATCCACCAGTATTACCGTTGGTCCCGCCAATGTTGGGGTTGAGTTCACTGTCCGGTGCCACCACCCCAGTGCTTCCCGTGTTTCCTGACAGGTTGGGGTTCAGTTCAGGAACGGGCAAGGTGGCCTGACCGACCCCAAGATGAGTGGAAGTCGTCAGGTCGTTGCTGTCTGACACCCCAGAGGCTCCCATCCCATTGGGGTTGGCATCAGTGAGGGGAACGGGAGGACCGAATTCACTGGGGTCGAGGGGTTCGGTCTGGGTTTCGGTGTTGTTCTGGAGTTGATCGGGGGTTGGGAGGGGGTTGCTGAAACCAGTGACTCCGGTGTTGTTCTGGGTGACCTGCACATCACTGGGGGGAAGCACCGTTGAGACACCGAAGGGATTCCCGAAGCCTTCTGGGGCATCCACACTGCTGGCTCCCAGTCCCACACTGCTGCTCGGTGTTGGGGCCTGGAACTCTGTTGGGGTGCTTGTGATTTGAAAAGGAGAAATGAGATTTTGAACCAGGGAGGTTTCCAGCCCCGACCATGAAAGGTCACGGGTGACGATGGATGTTCGCTCAGGGCCTGGCATCCACTTGGAGTTTGCTTCCGGAGTTTTCCCCAAGAGTTTTTCTGTCACCGATTGAATCAGTTCACCGTGAAGGTAAGTGTTTTGATGGCGATCAATGGCTGTAAGGGTTCCACTGGAAACCACTCCATCGTCATTGTTTCTATAAGTCTTGGTGGTCTGAAAGATCCCCTCAGTTTGATTGCCAAAATAATCGTAAGAAAAATCATATGCCCCATCCACACTACAATAATCATTGCCATTAGGTTCTTCGCGCGTGTTTGAATACTGATAGATCACCTTGCTCACCACCCCATCTGGATTGTATTTTTTAGAAAACACTATTGAACGCGCCGTAGAACACAATGAAGAATATATACCTGAGTAATTCTGGGTCTCTCGATAGTCATAACTGAACTCATGGGTATATCCAGCAAGCGACATGCCTATTCTTTTTCCGCTTGGGGTCAATCTATATGTACGCTGAAAAGACTTATCATAATCGTTATAATAGTTTACCTCTTTGTCCGTATATTCTGTTTTGACAATATTTCCTTCATCATCTAAAGTATCCCGGTTAATTGATTCCAGCTTTGGAGGCTCCGCCCCTTTATGATGATAGCTGTATGTGACTGTGGATGTAGCACTCTCTTTGATTGACAATATGGTTCTGTAGCTATGCGATGCATATTGATCCAAAGCGCAGAACTTGGTATCTGCACAAGGCGCTGGATTGCAATGATCGTAATCACCATAACATGAATCAGAAAATATGATATTGTGATCATATCTTTCATTGGTATAATTATATGTATTCGCAGCCGAATTATCATATATTCTATTTGAATCAGTATCCTTCCGGGATAGCTGACGATTAAAATCATAGAACTCCACAATGGTTTTTTCTTTCTCCGTGGATTCCGGAAGATAAAGAGTAAATTCCCTAACATTATAGAGAGAGTTGCTGGTATAAGAGATTTTTACATTTCCATCCCTGGTACTGCGACCAAGACGGTCGTACTCATGAATTTTTGTGCCCGAAGTCTTAATTTTTCCATCCTGGTAATACGAATGCTTGGTTGTGTCCAAACCTCGGTAATTGTAAGTTGCATGCGTATGCGTAGGATCAGTCTCTTCGTCCCATAGATGGTTAGAAGGGTAAAATGAATAATCGATGTCATTGATTTTAATCAAGTTGCCGTTGAGATCAAAAAGAAAATCTTTGGTTTGATTTGAAGTGATGTAAACAGAAGTGTCATTGGGTGTGACAGTATTGAAAATCTCCCTGATCCGTCTGCCCAGTCCATCATAGAAGTACTGTCGGGTGTATTCCGAGTCCAATCTTTCCTGGATGACTTGCCCCAAAGAATCCAGAGTCAAGTACTTGACGCTTCCTGCAGTCATTCCTGCGGTCAACGAAGACCAACTGTAAGAAGAATTGAGGCTTCCATTGAAAACCCCATTGGTTTCATAGGTTTTCATCCCATCAGAACGGTAACCATACCAATGCGACTCTCCTGGTCCACCCTCCATCCGAATGGGCAAATCAAGACTGTTGTATTGGAACTTGGTGGTCTGTGTGATGGTTTCGAGAGAAGCTGGCACATTCGGTTGAGGTAAGTTGGTAAACTGCTCCCTTTTGACGGTCCTCTGGGTTTCGTTGCCCATCAAATCGTATTGCAGGTCAAAGGCAGGGAAAACCGAACCATCTCTGGTTTTCTGCCCCATCCGGTCATAAGAGTTGATTTCCACATAATTGTCCCAGTGTTTCCGGTAGATCAACAAACCACGGGAATCATAGAAAGAACTGGTCAAAGCTGTAGAAGGAACGGAGCCACTTGCATTCACTGCCTCGGTCAGAAGCTGACCGTCTCGTCCATAAGTGTAAGTGGTGGATACGGCATTGGAGGTTCCTGCAGCGTTATCCAGGTATGCCTTGCTGATGATGTCTGGATACGCCCGGTTGCCATAACGTCTGTATTCTGTCTTTATCAGATGAGGAACAGATGTCTCGTTGCTTTCCCACAAGGATGTGGCCATGTTCGCAGGAATCACTGGCAACTGTGCACCTTCTGCTACACTGGGTTCAAGAATGGACTCCAACAAACCTGACCTGGTGTAAGTGAAGACTTTCCGCACCATCAGTGTTCCAGCTGCTGTAGGTGCGGGTTCGATCTCTGCAGTGACACTTCCCAACATGTTATAGGTTTTGCGACGCTCGTATCCCAGCCCATCAAAGGTCTGGTACACCCGACCTAAAGCATCGAAACTCTGGTAGATTGTCCTCCACTTTTGGGAAGGATAGGCATAATTTGCTCCTGCATCATCGCCTTTGTAGACTTCTTGTTCTGTTTTCCAGTCATTCCCTGCAGGGTCATATTCCATCGTGGTGGCATACCCTCGGGGATTTGTCACCCGGGTGACCTGATCTTGATTGTTGTACTCATACTGGGTGGTTTTGAAATCCTCTGCCACCGAACTGAACACAAAGCTACCTGAGTAGAACTCAGCCGATGACACAGGTGCAGTTCGATTCCCGATGTACTCCTGCTCGGTCACTTTGCGGCCAAACGCATCATAACTGTACTGCACATAAGGACGACGCAAATCCTGATACGCACTCCCAGCGTTCTTGCGCAAAATGGGCTTCAGGACCCTGAGCAGTTTCCCGGTGGAGTCGTACTTGAAGTACGTGCTCTGCGCATCATCGTCCCCACTGTTCATCGTCAAACGACGGTCAATCGTGCGCACCACTTGCCCCCGACCATCGTACGTGCTCAGCACCACCCCTCCATCTGGAGCCGTCACCTGCGTCACCTGCCCCAGTTTGTTCACCTCCATGCGGGTGACCACCGTGTCCGAAACACTCCCCCCCACTGGGCGCTCCCCATTCACCACCTCAGTGACCTGATCCGGTTGCCCGGTGATGTGGTACCGGGTTTTCTTCTCCCCAAAAGTCCCACTGGTGCTGTTCGGGTCCAGAAACCACTTCTCACTCACCAATTGATCCAGGCTGTTGTACCCATACTGCGTGATGAACCCATCCACCGTTTGCTGTTGGATGCGACCATAGGGATCGTACAGGTAATCGGTGGTCTTGCGGGTGGTTGTTACGGTGCTGCCATCCCCCTCGCCCCATTTGACCTGAATGACCTGCCCGAAGGAAGGTCCGAAGTTGTTGGTGTAGGTGTACTGGGTGGTGTTCTCTTTCTGCCCTTCCCAGGAAGACAGCAGTTCCCCTGAAGCGCCATACACCTGCACACTGCGCTGCAAAACGGGAATCACCACGGTGCTGCCATCCAGCTGAATCACCCGGCTGTACGTGGGTTGACCGAAACCATTAAAAAGCGAATACGTCAACATCTGGTGGTAGGTGGGATTGTCTTTGTTGCTGGCATTGATCCCTGCCACCAGGTACCTGCGGTCACTGAGTCCATCTGGTCCAGCTTTCAGCGCGTAAACCACCTGACCCAGCGCGTCATACTGGTAACGGGTGGTGGCGTTGCCGTCTTTGACGTACCACACCTGATCCTGGTACTGCCGGATGGTGCCTGTTGCCGATTGGGCGGTGCCTTCCACTCCCTGCTCACTGGTGTACATCTGTTTCCAGGTCACGCCGGGGTTGAAGTACGTGAATTGCGTCTGGGTTTTCACCTGTGCCACCGGACCACCCGCACCCACCTCCTGACTGATCAGGCGGCCCTCAGGATCAAAAGTACTCTTGGTGTACTGAGGTGTTGCACTGGCTTCACTGGCATCACAGGAAGGTGATGCAGCCTCAGGATTCGAGGTCAAACACTGAATCACCGTCTGGGATTTCAGGTGATAAGGGGTGTTCTCCTGGGTGTAGTGATCATGGGTATACTGGCTCAACTGGGCACTGTACCCGTAAGTGGTGTCGTTGTACCCGGCAATGGTGCTGGTGACGGGCAGGTTGTCCCGATTGAATGTTGTCCTGGTGCGGGTCTGCCAGTCCGACAGCAACGCTGGATTCATGCCGCTCGTTAACTTCTCCCCGGACACCACTGGTGTTTCCGACTCAATGGTCACCGTGTAGTACTTGACGTTGTTGGTGGTGTAAGCGTAGGTCAGTTTCACCACCAACCTGTCGTACGTCCCTCCATCTGTCCGGCTGGTTCCGGTGACTTCCAGCAAAGCCTGGTCACTGAAGCCTTTCACCACCACCTGACTGTGGCTGCTGGAATGGACCGTGGCCCCCTTGACCGTCCACGCCAGTCCACCCCCGTACTCGTCAGTGCTCGTCCCCGTCACCGTCAGCGTTCCCGTCTCCGCAACGGTCTGCCCACTGGAGACATTCAAATCCACATTGATCGGCAGGTTGCTGGTGGCACCAGTGTTCACTTTCGGCGTGCGGTACACCGTCTCACCCGTCAAATTCCCTTTTGAGTCGTACCCGTAATGCGTGCTCTTCCCACTGGGTTCAATCATCCCGGCGGTGAAGCCATTGAGGTAGTACTGGTACGTCCACTTCAAGGGTGTGGTGGAATTCCCGTTGACCGGGTCCACCACCTCCACTTCCCGCTCGACCAGCTGGCTGTTCTTGTCAAACTGGTACCGTTCGGTTTTGTCGGTGCCGTCTTTCACTTCAATCCCGAAGCCTGTGGTGGGGATGGGTGCAGCATCCGTGAGTGGGGTGCCACTGGCATCCCGGTAGGTGTAGGTCAGGCTTTCTCCAGCGTTGCTGGTAAACGCCTTGACTCTGGGGGGGGTTGCTGCTCTCGTTGTAGGTGTAGGTGTACGTCAGGCTGCTGGTTGCTGCAGAGCCAGTGGTGCGCAGGATGGGCTTCTTGAGTTCGGTGAGCAGCACGTGACCCTGAGCGACTTTGTAAGCAAAGTTAAAGGTGCGGGCCATGTACCCGCCCGCCGTACTGGTCCCGTTCTCGAAGGTGTCGGTGGTGCAGGGGTCCCGGAAGTTGTAGGTGCTGTCCGTGGGATTTCCGCAGGTGCTGTTCACCACAGCAGGATCAGGGTTCTCCCGTCCATTCTGGGCGATGTACATCACCTGCTTCACCACCAGGCTCGACACCGCCCCGGGAATGTCGTACGCAAAACGGGTCTGTCGGGTCCAACTGTTCGCATCACTGGGGTCCTGCAGCAGTTCGTTGATGGCCAGCAGCACCGGAGGTTGGGTGCTGAGGTTCTGGTACCTTTTCCACACGAAGGTGGTGACCCGACCCCACTCGTCTTTCACTTTGCTGATCAACCCTGGCGTGTTCAAGTTGACGTCTTTGTTGTACTCAATCTGGGTTTTCGGGGATGCCCCGATGCCTTCGGGGTCGTTGTTCAGGGCACTGCGGTACTGCTGGGAGAGGTTCTGTTTGAAGTCGACATGCTCGCCGTCTTCAAAGAAGGTGCTGCGGTTCCCACTGTGGTCGTACAGGTGCGCCACCCACTCATGGGTGCTGCGGGAGGCAATCCAGGTTTTCACGAAGACCAGGTACTGCTCGGGGACCTGAATGCCGGGGGTGCTTTCACTGGCGTAAATCGCCACCTGAGCGTCGGTGTAGTTGGTGCTTTCTGGGGTGCTGCCTGTGGCGGGGGTGACTTTGAACACAGTTTTGCTGGCGTAACGCTGCAACCAGCTGGGCAAATTGGGGTCCGTGAGGTTCAGGTTGCTTTTGAGGTTGTAACGGGTTCCACTGCCGTCCCCGGAGTAGATGAACCAGGGGCCTTTGAGCTGTGTGCTGCCGGGGATGCCGTTGTATCCGGCGAGTCTGAGTTTGCTTTGCAGGTTCCAGTTGCTCCCTGCCAGGGTGTGTTGTTTTTTTTCGTCTTTGTCTTTGCTGGGGTCGAGGATGTTGTTTCGCCCTAAACTACCGGTGTCGACGTACACATTTCCGGTGGCGAGGTTGATGGCGTCACTGACTTCTCCGAAGCCGGGGGTGTTGAAGGCGAGGACTTCGATGGGGAGGTCACTGACCCCTGCTCCGGGCCGGGCGTAGAGGCTGGGGGCGGCGGCAGCCATCGGAAGGAATTGCTGGATCAGGTAGAGGAGGGCGAAGGTGAGCCCGAGGCTTCTTCGGGTGGTGTCTGAAGTCACCGGGGTGCGCTTACGATTCCTGAGATAAAAATTCATACAATTTTAATGTTTCACAGTTTCATTTCAGTTTCAACTCAATCTCATAGGAAAATGCGCTGGGGTCACAAGAGTAAGCCTCTTATGCACCTTCGGGGAACCTGATGTAACTGGCCCTGCCATTATCGAACGGACACTGTTGGCGAATTCCCCCGCGTTTCGACCACCTGTTATACTGGGAAACACCACTTGGCACCCTGAAATGGAGCACCCTTTCTGTTTCCGAGTACCCATGCGCCACCGCTGATCACTTCTCAAGTCTGTAAAGATATCAAAAGTGGAGAATAAATGTATTTTGTCATGAGGAGCACCTTAAAGACCTATAAGGGCAGGTTGATTCGCGCTATACCAGAGGACTACATTTTCAAAAAATGTAGTCCTGCTTGGTGGCTCGGCGAGCCCTTCAGAAGAAAACCCAAAGAGTTCATTTACTCCATCGAGGAAAAAGCACCCCGTTATGATGTCATAAGTGCGTCTGGTATGATGCCAATATGCAGCCAGAAATTCCTTGACACTATTCAAGAAAATGATATCAAGTTTGAATCCTTTCCGGTTACCGTCCTGGGAAAAAACTCCAAGATGCCTCTTGATGTAAAATATTATGTATTTCATTTACTGGAAATCAAGGACCCTGGTATTGATGTTGAGCGATCCATCATATATACCATCAACAACCAGACCAAGATAGAGAAACTTGAAGTCTCTGCTCAAGTGATGGATTCACAACCCATGATGTTTTTCGCAAAGGAGCTGGGTCCTTCTGTGTTTGTGCATCAGAATTTAGTAAAACAACTTGAAGAAAATAAAATTACTGGATTAAGATTTATACCATTGGAACAATATACCTCGTGATCACAGAATCCAGTCATCCAAATTCCGCTGATCTTTTGTGATCTCACTTGTATCCAGTTTAGATGTGTTCAATTGGATTGCTTTCAACCCCAATGATGATCAACACCTGTTCGCTGTTTCTGCCCTGCGCGCAGTTTTCTTTGCCCGGATGGGTTGCATTCGGGCAAGTGCTGAGATTCGGGTGGGCTGGGGCCTTTCGCCCACCAACCAGTTCCCCAGTCGGCTGTAGTTGATGGCCAAGGCGATAAAAATGTTCTGAAAGTGGGTTTTTTTTAGCCCTCGGTACCGGCTCTTCCGGAGCCCAAAAGCTCGGACCCCTTGCGAAAAAACACTTTCCACCCCTGCCCGCAACTGGTAGAGCTTTTTACCTTCCTCAGAATTGTGCAAATCTCGGGCCTGCTGCAAGGCTTCCAGACGATCACGAGGTTGAAGTTTGAGTTGCCTCCCGCGTTTTGCGGTGGTGCATTTCTTGCGCAGAGCACAACCTGCACATTCTTCTTCTCTGAAACTCACCTGCACGGCCGCATCAGAAAGGTCTGTTTTGCGAAGGATCCACGACGTGGAGGTGGCCCCACTGGGGCAAATCACTTTCTTTTCGTCCCAGAGTACCGTGAAGTCCCTCACATCAAATCGATCCTCAGGACCTTTTTTCCAGTCTCGGGTGCCCCTGGGAGGTCCGATCAATTGAATGCCGTACTGAGATTGAGACTCACACAGCTGGTTTGCACTGATGTAACCGGCATCCACCCAGTGTTGGGCAGGCAACAATGCCTGCTTTTCCAGGGCCTGGTGGATCAACGCTAGCCGAGGAGCATCATGTGCTTCAGCAGTGGTGGTATCGACGTGCACGATCAAATGGGGCAGGTCTTCATCACAGGATTCCGTGAAATGCACCTTGTATCCGACCCATTCTTTCCCTCGTTTGGTGCTGTATTTGGCTTCACTTTCGTAAGGCGACTCCACACCCTGACGAGAGGGGGGCAATTCGTCATTGGGGACCAGGGTCACACCATACTCAGTCAGCTTGAAATGCCGTTTCCAGATGCATTTGAATGTCTCCACCTCTGGGAAGGCCCTCTGAAGAATTTCTCTGGCGCTTTCCTGGCCCAGAGCGCAAAGCATGACATAACCATCCATTCCAACCATCCGGATGAATTCGGCTTTGTCTCCTTCTTTTTTCGGCAGGCGGAAATTTTCGATGCGGTGGGCATATTTGGCGTACCAGTGGTTGGGCACATGGGTCCTGACCCAGTCCGGGAAATGGGTGGCCAGGGTGTTGAGCACAGCGCGCAGGGTCTCAGCCACCAGCTCGTAACGGTTCATGACGCGCAGATACGCCAGGATATGGGTGGAGTCGGTGCGTTGTTTGCCTCGGGTTTTCAGCAAGCCCTGGTCTTTGCAACATTGCAAAAGCCCTTCCAGGGAGGTCAGAGGATTTTCCTGTTGCAGAAGGCGATCCCGGAATTCACTGAGCACGCTGTAGTGGAAACCGGGGTCTGTGAGGTCCATGGACAGGGCATATTTCCAATCGATTCTGGCCCTGGCAGCATGGGCCGCTTCCCGGTCAGTAAGGTTTTCACTGAACTGCAAGATGGTGACCAACAGGAGCCGCCAGGGTGGGAGGGCGGGCTTGCCACGGGTGGGGTAGAGTTCTGTGAAGTCGATGCTGGCGAGAAAAGGTTCAAAGGCATCTCGGAAACGCATAGGTGGAGCGGGTTGAGGAAAGACGGCCTGGGCGACTTGTCGGGTGACCTTCGGAATGCTGGGAATGCTTTGAGTTTTCAGGGACATAACCCAGTTTGCATCTGGCATAATTTTTGTTCTGCCAGATGGGCAACAGGTCGAATTCGCCAACAGTGTCCGAACGTTTGTGGCAGGTCCTCAACCCCTGGATTCGCTTTCCCGAAAGCCTCGTAGAACGACTGCCAAAATCAGATGCCACAATCAAGCGGCTGAACTACACTGGAGGCATGAGTTCTGACAGCAAAACCCCCACCGGCCCCAGGGTTGGCTACGCCCGGGTCTCCACCCGGGACCAGAACCTGGATTCCCAGATCGATGCCCTCAAAGCTGCGGGGTGTCGGCGGATCTTCAAGGACACCCTCACCGGGTCCAAGGCAGACCGGCCAGGGCTGGGAGAAGCCCTGAACTATTTGCGTGAAGGGGACACCCTGGTGGTCTGGAAACTCGACCGACTCGGTCGGAGCTTGCAGAACCTCATTGAAACAGTGAAACTGCTGGAAGCCAGGGGAATTCATCTGTTGGTGTTGACTGAGGGCATCAACACCAACAGTGCCAATGGTCTGCTGTTCTTCCACATTTTCGGTGCCCTGGCGGAATTCGAGCGGGAAGTGATTCGTGAGCGTACCCATGCTGGGTTGCAGGCAGCACGGGCCAGAGGTCGTAAAGGGGGACGCAAGCCCAGCCTGAGTCCAGAGAAACAGAAGATGGCACTGGAACTGTTGAGCAATCCAGAGCACCGCATCAAAGATGTGGCCCAGGGGCTTGGGGTATCAGAGCGCACCCTGTTTCGCCTGCGTCAACAGATGTCAAAAGACGACTCAGAGACTTAGACTTTCTGCATTGCGAGTGAATTTTACGTATGGCACGAGTTTTCCTTGAAATATCTCCTGTGTCAAAACCCATGCCACAATCAAACCGCCAGAATCCCATACGTTTTTGTCAGTCTTAGAATCTGAATTTTGCTTTATCACACGGTATTTCTAAAAATAAAGCCGAAAGGGAAAATGAAAAGCGGTTGGGATATTATTTGTCTAGGACGCCATATTTCTCTGTTTATCCAAAACACCTTTAACAATGGGACAACCCCTAATCTGGTCTGCAAGAGGACCATTACACTGAAGAACATGACCAGAGAAAATGCAGATTCACTTGAAATGATTTTCGCCGTTTTCATTGGTGTTCTGGAGTTGCAACGCCTCGCAGAACGCGAATTCCAGAAAACACGTTCCTTCTCTGCAGATGCCGTGGAATTCCAGACCCAGGCCACCCAGGAACGCAAGCACCTGATGGACCGCCTCGCCGAGCGCATCCAGCGCCCCCTGAGCATCGATGAGACGGCACAACTTGAGGAAATCGGGGACCGCCTCGGAGCCGCATGGCACGGGTACCTGTATGTCCGGCAGACCACCGAGCAGCTGATCAAACCCCTCCGGGAAAGCCCGGAAACCCTGAAATCCGCAGAACCAGACCCCATCAGCGACTGGCGGGTGTACATTGACGAATCGGGAGCCCACAAAGACCTGCTGTTCCTGGTGGAGCACCACAAACGTGAACTGAAGGCGGCCCTCCTGCAGATCGCGGCCACCAAACCCCTGCCGAAAGCCAAAAGCAAAAGCAGCGGCAAAGTCTACCGCAGCTGGAAGCACCTGCACGTGATGGTGCAAAAAGCCCACCTCTTTGACCGCCTGCTCGGCGAGAACTCCAGCAAACCCGAACTGGAGAACCTCCTCCGGGAACTCGACAAACTCAATGACCCCCAGCTGAGCACCGTGGTGGCCATGCGCAAAGCCATGGTGCTGCTGGAATTGGAGTGTCCCCAGCAGGCCCTGGACATTCTGGAATAACACCCCAACAGTTCACTGTACCGGGGCCTCAAAGGGCAAGCCCTGGTGAAATTGGGAAGATTGCACGAAGCCAAAGACTGGCTGGGACTGCAATGAAATCCCTGTGGATGGCGTGCAGATCGCAGCCGTGCAAAACAGACCCCAGCTCATCCACCCCTGAAAGGAAGAGCGCAGGCGCTCAAGGTTTCGGGTCGTTTTCAGCAGGAGAAGGAATCACCTGCTGATTGTTGTTGCCCTGCTGTAAGTACACCGTCTTCATGTAGATGTTCACCACCCGCTGAGAGAAGTGCACCGTCCTCAAATCGGGAAACTCAATGGCCTGCTCCGCCTCCTTGAGCCCTTCATGGGTGATGCAGTAGGTTTCGGGAGAGGGTCGTTCCTTGCGCAGCAGCAACCCCTCATGCTCCAGGTATTCCAGGGCATCACAAATGGGCCTGTGTTCCGTCTCAGGAAATTTCTGGTATACAGCATGGATGGTCACCGGAGGCTGCCGGTGCTTTTCTTTCAGGTCGTAAAAGTGCATCAGCAAAGCCAGACGCAATTTCTGTTTGCGTTCCAGTTCACTTAAGTTCAGGTCTGCCGGATTACTCATCCTCATTCCCCCTCGGGCGCTCATCAACAAGCAAAGTGTTCTGGTTGCCCTGCTGCATCTTCACCTCACCATAAAAATGGTTCACCACCTGAGGGGAGAAATGCAGGGTGCCTTCTTTGGGACGTCGGTGCGCTGCCTCAATCTCCACCACACCCAGGTGACTCAGGGTGACCAACATGAAGCCCTCTCCCCGATCACCCATTTTGCGGATCAGGTTTTCTCCCTTCAGGTACTCCACGGCCCGAATCAGGTCAGGGGCAGCCATGGCATGCTTTTCCATGAAAGTCCAGGTTTCCACGGCCTTCTCCCCTTTGACTTCCACCTGCTGGTAGATGTACTCCAGCAAAAGCAAGCGCTCCGCTTGCCGTTTCAAAATGTGGTCACTCAGATCCATCTGTCATGCCCTCCGGCAATTCAACCCCAGCCACCCGGGCAATGCCGATGAGGTTCATCAGAATGCCCTTCGCTCCTTCAGTGAGTGCCTTGATTTCATTGAAAGCCGCCTGAAACCTTGAAGGCTTCACTTTCCCGCTCTGGATATCCTCTTCAATGTCCGCCACCTGCTCCAGTGCCTTCTCCCGTTTCCCGTCCGGCAGATTCTGCAGGGCACCCCTCAGGGAAGCCAGCAAAGCAGGCAGGTCCTGACCCTGCACCCCCTGGTGGATGGTCATGGTGTTGTGGTCCCCAAACTGCACATTCCCCACAGCTGCATTGAAATTGTTGACGAACTGGTGACCACCCTGCGCAGCGGCGGGCGGAGCGAGGTGCTGCTGGCCACGCCGGGTGATGTGTGCCATCAGGCCATCAAAGCTGCTGCCCGTGGTGTCCACCAGTCCATCCGATGCCAGTGCCTCAATGGCCCCTTCGACTTCCTCTTTGCTGTAGCCCAGGGCAGCAGCAATCTCTTCCGCAGAAAGGGTGCTTTCAAAACGGGTGTCGGTGTGCTCCCCAAGGTGGGCCAGAACCTTGTGCTGCAATGCCAGTTGGTCTTCATTTTTTCCCATGGTTGTCTGCTCCTTCTGAAGTCTCAGGAACGCTGTGGATGCCTGGAGTGGTGTTGAATGCCTGGGTGTGGTTTGTGCCCTGCTGAAGGTAGGCCGAACCGTAAAAGACATTCGTGACTGAGCCCATGAAATGCTGGGTGCGGAACCCAGGGAACTGAAGGGCTGTCTCAACTTCACTCACTCCCATGTGGGTGAGACGCACCATGGATTCAGTTCCTTGCAACGTGATCAATTTTTGCTCCTGCAAATACAACAAACACCGGGTCAACTGCTGATATGACAGCTGATGGTCAGGCAAAAAGGCGCAATCATCCAGCTCTTTTCTGAGAACGGAACCCCGGTCCTTCAGCTCTGTCTGCTCGTAAACGAAGCTCAGGATGGCCAGGCGTTCCTTCTGCTTGCGTTCGATGTCCTCAAGGTTGATTCCCACAACACCTCCTCAGTGAGGCCGATCACTCCGGAAATCCCACCTGGAATGCTTCATAAAACGCCTGCAGCTGCTGGTGAAGTGCTGAGCCAGGATCGCTGGTGTTCACCACTTCCTGAAGTTGAGCCTTCAAAAGGTGGTGTTTTGGCCTTGCCATGCCCAGCAGTTCCTCAAGTGTGCTGACTGCTTCTGTAACCGGTTGCTTCTGAGCTTCATCAGGGTGCCTGGACAGCAGACCCTGAAGCTGAATCCACCACTCAGGAAAGGGCTGCCCCATCTTCTGGTGCACCTCCATGGTGTTCCCATTCCCTTGTTGAAGGTATCCATCTCCGGCGATGTGGTTGATCACCACCGTGGGAATGAAGTTCCGGGCAAACTGGTTTCCCATTACAAAATTCTCCAGCTCATCGATCCCACAGCGGGTCAATTTGGCTTGCAGAAAACGAAAATCCACGTTGTCCACTTCTGTATCTTGCATGTCCTCCAGCATCCTCAGCACATCATTTCTGGTGAGGTTGTAGGGAGGATGGATGCCAATTTCGTAGGCCACCTGCTGATTGGCAACCTTGGTTTGCTGGTAGATGTCGGCCAGCACCAGCATGCGTTTGCGTTGCTGCTCCCCGACCTGGGTTTTGCTTGGAAACATGCCCATTCACATCCCAGGCAGCTGGAAGTTATAGGCCTGAGCGATCTGCACCACGTCCGCATAGAAGGCGGTTCCAGCCACTGCAAACGCAAACAGGTTGCGCACCACATTCTTGATGGCAGTGGGGCGAGGATTTTCGGACCCAAAGAGGATTTCCAGTTCCTCAATCTGCTCCTGGGCCTCCCCACGGTGTTCAGCAGGCACCTCATGCAGGGAGGCTTTCAGGCCCTGGACGAGTTTCAGGACATCCGCAGCCTGAAGGCCAGTGTTGTGGGTGACGTACATGGTTTGATGGCTCCCTTGCTGCAGGTGCACCGTACCATTCATGGTGTTGTGGAAATGCATCCCACCAGCCGCAGGGGTTTCCCCAGAGAGGAAGTCTTTCCCAGCAGCAGTGATGCGCGCTTTGGGATGGCCGAGGCCGCTGGCATTGGTGTTGACGTATCCGCGCTCCTTGAGGCTCTTGAAGGCCGTTCTGACTTCATCCACCGTCAACTCCAGGGCCTCTGCCACGTCGGTGTCAGCTGCAGAGGTGCTGCTGTCGGTGTTCTCATTCAGAAATTCCAGCACACGGCGTTCAATGTTCTTTCGATTGTCTGCATTGCTCATGGTTTCAACTCCTCTGGTTTTGGTTCGGTCTGGGTGACGCTCAGGGTGTTGTGGTTCCCCTGCTGCACGAAAGTCTGTCCATAAAAATACTGGTGGTTCACGCTGGCTGTGAGGGGCTCATTGCCCTGATCGGGTTGCAAAATGAGCTGCTCCATTTTTTTGATGCCCTCGTGAGTGATACGGTATTTGTCCCCTTCGGGTTGCCCCTGACCCGGGAAGATGCCTGACTTCGAGGTGATCAGCCCTTCCCTGTACAGGTATTTCAGCGCCTGGGCCACTTCCAAACCATTCAAAGGGAGGATTTTGCGCAGTGTGGCCACACTCAGGCCATCTCCGTTGTGCTCCTCGCAGTCCAGATGGATGAAATACAGGATCTGGCGGCGGTGTTTTTGTTTCTTTAGCATCCACACCTCATCCAGGCCCATGCTGAACCTCCGGGAAGGAAATTCCACACTGCCGGGCCACTTCTGCCACACGCTTCCACACTTCAGGGTCATTGCCGGACAGGGTGAGCAGGGCCGTCAGGCTGGCCAGGATCCGAGAGGCCTTTGCGGTGGGTGAGGAGAGTTCTTCCTGCAGGTCCCGCACCTGATCTCCGGCCTGCTTTCGCACGTCTGGAGGGGAATCCTGAAAGGCCAGAAGCAACCGCAAGGCAGCGCCCTGGGTGGTCAGGGGTGTGATTTGCTGCAGGGTGTTGTTGGAGCCTTGCTGCAAGGCATGGACGTTGCCCAGAACCTGAGTGATGAACATCTGGCTGGTTGGTGCAGGTCCATGCTGGATGAAATCCTGTCCTGCGGCAGTGATGTGGGCCGCCACCCCGCCATAATTGCTCCTTGGAACCTTCACATGTCCTTTTTCAACCAGGGCCATCAATGCGGAACGCACCCCTTCAGGATCCAGCCCGAGTGCTTCGGCAATCTGGAAGTTGGATTTCATGGTCTGGTTGCTGGTGCCCGTGTGTTCAGCGAGGTGCTGCAGGATCCGATGTTGATCCCTCAGGCGGTCATCAAGGGAAGGCAGGGGGTGTTCCGGGTCAGTCATGTGGTTTTGATAGCCCCTTTCTTTAATGAACCTGGACTTCATTGAACAGCGCAATCAGTTTGACGGGACGGCCTTCCAGGCGCTCCAGGACCATTTGCGGCACCACGCGACTGAACACGTGATGGTACTGGCGGATCAGCGAGAAGTAATCGTTGTATTCCCCTTCGGTGATTTCTCGCCACAGGCTGGGTCGGTAACGCACGATGATGCTCAGGTGGTAGGTGAGCAGGAAGTGGACGGCCAGCATGTCCTTGACTTCGCCAAAGGGGGCGTCAAACCAGGAGGGGGGCACCAGTGCGGATTGGTGGCTGGGGATTCTGGCCAAGCATGCTTCTTCGCTTTCACCCAGCACATAGCCTCGGATGGCGGGTCCGTCGTTGGTGCGCTGGATGATGTCCAGGGGCTGAAAGTAGTTTTGCATGGCCTTGCAGTCTTCAAGGGTCTGGTGGTAGGGGGAGGTCAGCAGGTAGCACAGACCCAGAGGGAAGGCGTCTGCGGCATTAGGGTCTTCTGGTGGGTCCGGCAGGCTCTGGTTGCCGAATTTGGGTCCGCCCATGGGGCTTGCGGATTTCATCTCATAAGGGCTGCTTTTTGGGGGTTTCCCGGTGACGTTGAAGTACAGGTCAGCCAGTTCGGGGATGCAGGCCAACAGGTTGTCCAAGGTCAGGTGTTTGTCTTTGAT
>NZ_BJXB01000052.1 GCF_007990775.1 Deinococcus cellulosilyticus NBRC 106333 = KACC 11606
GGGACCCGATCTCTGGCGTGCTGCACAGCATTTCTCGGGACAGAGAATCCATCGCCAAAAACTCTGTACTCAGTACAAAAATAGCAGATGTGACGGATCTCCCCTCCTCACCTCCATAAAATGTCAGATCGGCTCAGCGTCTTCAGAAAGGGGGCTCCTAGAATAAAAAGCACATGCGAACGCTGATGCTTTCCCTTCTGCTTGGCTTCTCTTCCAGTGCGGTGGCGGTCAGTGCGCCAGAACTGTACAGAAGCTTTGAGCGCACCCTGCTGAAAAGGTATGTGAACCCACAACATCTGGACCTGGGGGCCCTGATCCAGCAACACAGGGCAGAAATGCAAGAGGCTTGCAACACCACGCCTGGCTGTCCCAGCAGTGCAGCCTACCCTGCCATCCGTGCTGTCATGCAAGACCTGCAAGATGGCCATGCCAATTTCCTGACCCCTGAGCAGAACCAGAATTACCGGGCCAGAAGCCAGGGCAGCAACACGGGTTTCTTCGGATTTCAATCCAGCAAACTGCAAGATGGACGCACCCTGATTCTGGATGTGGTTCCTGGAGGACCTGCCAGTCTGGCGGGACTGTCACGTTTTGATGTCATTGAAGGTCTCGACAGCAGCCAGACCAAAGAGCCCCAGGAAATCACCGTGACCCGTCAGGGCAAATTCACCTTTAAAGTCACCCTGACCCCAAAAGAGACCCCTCTGGTGTTTCTTCCTTATATGGTGCGCCATGGGACTACAGGTGTGCTGCGCATCCCCACCTTTCTGGGAAGTGGCAACATTGCCAGCATGGTGCATGATCTGGTGGCCCGGGCCAGTGATGAAGGCATGACGGGCATGGTGGTGGACCTGCGCGGAAATGGTGGTGGCAGGTCAGACCAGTGCATGCTTGCCGCACTCGCCTTCAACCCTCGATTCACCGAGGAATGGATTCAGGTGGGCTGGAAAAACACCATGATTGCCGAAAAAGGACAGGTGTGGTTCAAACTTCCAGGAGGTGCACCCATCCCTGTGGCATCCGTCAACACCTATTCTTTGTGGATTCATCCAGCGGTTTTTCTGGTGGATGAACGCAGTGCTTCATGTGCAGAGTTCATGGCTTTTGAATCCCGCAAGGCTGCCCTCACCTGGATTTTTGGGGAGAAAACTTATGGGGTGGGAAACACCTCCACAGTGCTTTACAACCTTCCAGACCAATCTGCCTTGCAACTCAGCATCCTTTACGTGCAAGACGAAGAGGGAAAACCTTACCCTGCAAGCTTGACCCCTGATGTCGTCATCCAGGATGATCCTGAAAAACTGGCACGAGGTGAAGATCCGCTGCTTGAACAGGCCCTGCAATTTTTAGAGATGAAAATCCACCCCCATTGACAGTACCGAAATGCAAATAAAAAACCCCGCTTTCGCGGGGTTGTTCTGGCTCGGCAGGTAGGGATCGAACCTACGACCATCCGATTAACAGTCGGACGCTCTACCGCTGAGCTACTGCCGAATACCACTCTTGGCGGTTGCCTTAAGCGAGAAAAAGAATAGCAAGG
The DNA here is from genome assembly GCF_007990775.1 of Deinococcus cellulosilyticus NBRC 106333 = KACC 11606. NCBI lineage: Bacteria > Thermotogati > Deinococcota > Deinococci > Deinococcales > Deinococcaceae > Deinococcus > Deinococcus cellulosilyticus. The sequence continues at coordinate 1,541 of NZ_BJXB01000052.1, forward strand.
CTTTGCGCAAAAAGCAAGCCCTTAGGCCAGGTCTACTAGACGACCTTCTCAAACCCCACATGGCCTGTGGTGCCTGCTTTGACTTCAGGTTCAGGGTCGACTGTCTTCAGGTCCCTGAGCACAACCATCAGCGGGAGTTCACCTGTCTATCCATCTTGAGATTCAGGCTTTTTTCTCAGGGAAAACACCTATTTTTTGACCTGCAACAAAGATTTCGCAGCTTCCAGCACAGCAAATCTTCCGTTTCACAAAACCTGGAAAAAGATCAAAATGAATGGAGGTTGTGTGACCACATGTTTACACTGGAGTCATGATCTCAATATTGCTGGTGGATGACCACGCCCTTGTTCGAGAAGGAACCCACGCTCTTTTGCAACAGGACCCCAATTTGCAGGTGGTGGGTGAGGCCCGCGATGGACAACAGGCCATCGACCTCTGTGACACCCTCAATCCTGACATTGCCATCATGGACGTGAACATGCCCAACATGGGGGGCATTGAAGCCACACGCCAGATCAAACGCCTCTATCCACGCATTGCAGTGCTGGGCCTCAGTGCCCACGATGACGAGGCTTTCGTGATGGCCCTGCTGGAGGCCGGTGCCGCAGGTTACCTGCTGAAAGACGCCCCCGGACAGGACCTGATTGATGCCATCTATGCTGCAAAGCGGGGCGAGAGTGTCATCGCACCCCAGCTCACCCAGATGATCCTTAAACGGGTCAGACAGGGCAGCGAGCAGAAAACCGAAGCCCTGACCGATCGGGAAAGGGAGGTGCTGCTCCTGGCCGCCCGAGGCTTTTCCAACAAGGAAATTGCCAAGAAGCTTGAGATCTCTCCCAAGACCGTGGAAGTGCACCTGAGCGCCCTTTTTGAGAAGCTCGAAGTGGCGAGCCGCACAGAGGCCGTGATTCGCAGCATGAAACGCGGCATCATCCAGCTCAGTGAGCTGTAAACTGGAAAGGTCCCCTGATTTTCCTGCCCAGATACGATGTGGCACTGTGCACCAGACTGTGATTTTTAGACCATGACCGATGCGATGCATTCCGCCATGCAGGGCTTTGAACTGCTCGGATGGGTCCAGAAGTGGAACATCGAGCCGAATGCGGTTCTGCTGATCATTGTGGGGCACGTGATGTTTCACGTGCTCAGGGTCTATTTTGAAGGTCACACCAGTGTTCGCCTGATCAGTGGCCTCAGCATTGTGGGCTGTCTGTGGCTGGGATGGCCTGCTGTGCCCATCCTGGTGTTCAGTCTGCTGCTGATCTACCTGCTGGCCCCTCAGGCCGGATGGCACTGGGGGAAACTGGGAGCAGACCTGCTGGGGGTCGGGATGGTGAACCTGGTGATTCCCTGGGTGAATCCTTTTTTTCCAGAAACCCAGTACACCGCAGAGAGCATCAACAATCCCTGGTTTTACCTGACCCTGCTGGAAGCCACCATGCTGTATTTCGGTGTACGCATGCTGGTCAGGCGCTGGTTTGTGGTGCCCCACCGGGACGCCGGAACCCTGGACATCACGGTTCCGCTGATTCCCCTGATCATGCTGACCTACCAAAACTCGCACTTCAATACGTACCTCCTGCTCTGTGTGATGGTGGGGCTGTACCTGCTGCTTCACCTGCAATACCGCATCCGCAGTGCAGAAGCTGCCCTGAAGACAGAAAAATTGCGGATCTTGCAGGCCAGGGTGGTGACCAGTGCACTGGAAAGCGAACGCTCCAGAATTGCCCGTGAAATCCATGATGGTCCACTCCAGGAAATCATTGCGGCCAAACGCATGCTGGAAGCCAATCAGGTGCAGCGTTCCAGCAAGATCCTGGCAGATGCAGTGGCCCACCTGAGGTCCGCGATTTACGACATGCACCCTAGTGTCCTGCAACTGGGCCTGGAAAGGGCACTGCAGAGCCTTGCCCAGCGTGCCCAGCCTCTGGAAGTGCACTTTGACTTCCCAGATGAACTCCCTTCCCTGTCGGAAGAACAGCAGAGTGCCATTTACCGGGTGGTGGGAGAAGCCATCAGCAATGCCACCAAACACGCCCGGGCCAGCAATGTGCAGGTCAAACTGCAGGTGGAGGCCCACCTGCTGAGGATCACCATTGAAGATGACGGTGTGGGGTTCAACCGCAGTCAGGTGACAGGAGGACTCGGCCTCATTTCCATGCGGGAACGCACCGAGTCGCTGGGGGGAAGCTGTGAGCTGCATTCCAGCCCAAAAGGAACACGCATCCGCATCACCCTGCCTGTGGCAGCACCTTCGCTGGATCTGGGCATCTGATCTGTGCGATAAAAGGCCTTATCGTAAAAAGGAAGGCAAGCTTTTGCGCCTGCCTTCCTGACGTTCGAATGCCTCAGATTTCCACGAACACGCCAAGGCTGCGGAAACGGGCCGCACGTTGCTCCACAAGTTCATCTGGACCCAGCTTGCTCAGGTCATCAAGTTGCCTTTCCAGGGCAGCCCGGAGGTTCTCAGCAGCGTAATTGGGGTCAAGGTGGGCTCCACCTTTGGGCTCAGGCACCACTTCTTCGACAATCCCAAGTTCCAGGAGGTCTGGAGCGGTGAGTTTGAGGGCTTCTGCGGCTTTGGCGGCTTCCTTGGAGTCCCGCCACAGGATGGCTGCACAGGATTCAGGGCTGATCACGCTGTACCAGGCGTTTTCCATCATCAGCACCCGGTTGCCCACACCGATGGCCAGAGCACCCCCCGATCCTCCCTCACTGAGGACCACGCTGATGGCAGGGACTTTCAGGAGGCTCATGCGCTGGATGCTCTCTGCAATGGCCCAGGCCTGACCCCTTTCTTCTGCAGCAATGCCAGGATAGGCTCCCTGAGTGTCGATCAGGGCAATCACAGGGAGTTTGAATTTGTCTGCAAGATCCATCAGGCGCATGGCTTTGCGGTACCCTTCCGGGTGGGCCATGGCGAAGTTGCGACGGATGTTGTCCTTGGTGTCCTTGCCGCGCTGCTGCATGATCAGCATCACGCTGCGGTCTCCCAGCTTTGCTGGACCACCAATCAGGGCCTGATCGTCTCCGAAAGCCCGGTCTCCGTGCAGCTCAACGAAGTCCGTGAAAATGCGCTCCACGTAATCGAGGCTGGTGGGCCGTCCAGGAAGGCGGGCCAGTTGCACCCGCTCCCAGCGGCTGACCTGCGTGTGGGTCTGGGCACGGGTCTGCTCAATCTTGTGTTTCACGTTGATGATTTCGCTGGAGAGGTCCACGCCGGTTTCCTGGCTGGTGCGCTCGAGTTCAGACAGGGTCTTTTCCAGATCTGCCAGACTCATGAGGCACCCCCGAAGTGGGAAAACAGGGTTTTCAGGACTTCGCGCTGTTTGCGGCGGTCCACCACGCTGTCGATCATGCCGTGCTTCTCCAGGAACTCTGCCCGCTGGAAACCTTCAGGCAGGTTCTGGCGGATGGTCTGCTGAATCACCCGTGGTCCAGCAAAGCCAATCAGGGCTCCGGGTTCGGCCAGGATCACATCGGCAATGGTGGCAAAGGAAGCGGTCACCCCACCTGTGGTGGGATCGGTCAGCAGGCTGAAGTAAGGAAGGCCTTTTTCAGAGAGCCTCTGCAGGGCCACTGTGGTTTTGGCAAGTTGCATCAGGCTGAGGGCACTTTCCTGCATGCGGGCACCGCCGGACGCAGCAATGATCAGGAGGGGAAGGTGATGCTCTGCGGCATGGTCTGCTGCGCGGGCGATCTCTTCTCCCACCACACTGCCCATGCTTCCCCCGGAGAACTCGAAATCCATGACCACCACGGTCAGGGGGGTCTCCTCGATGGCTCCCTGTCCCCAGACGATGGCATCTGGACGCCCGGTTTTCTTCTGGGTGCGGTTCAGGCGTTCCTGATAGGACTCCGTATCGACGAAGTGCAGGGGGTCTTTGGGGTACACATGTCCACTTTTCTGCTGAAAGGAATCCTGATCGAGCAGAAATTCGAGTCGTTTCATCACAGGAATCCGGTGGTGGAACCCGCACTTGGGGCACACCCTCAGGTTCTGGTCAAATTCACGGTTGTAGATCTGGGTGCCGCAGTGCTGACACTTGGACCAGAGGTCCGGAATGTCATCCGTTTGCGTGGCCTGCGGTCTTTTTCGCTGGAAAAACTTGTTTAGCGCCATAGCTTCTGCCCTCGATTGTAACATCCTCAAGAATTCTGGCTGTTGTACCCGGTTCAAAGCTCTCGCTCCCTGGGGTCCACCTGCTTGCGGAACACCGCATCTTCAAGCTGACCGATGTCGGCGGCCAGTTCGTCCCGCACCCGGTCCACCCTGCCCTCCACCCGGGAAGCCAGACCGGCCATCTGCTGGTCAATGTACTCCCGAAGCTGGGTGAAACGGCTGGCTTCGGCCTGATCAATGGCGTTGCGCATCTGGTCCATCTGCTTCAGGTAACGGTTGAGTTCCGCCTTGGATTTCAGATCAACAAAAGTGACAGCCAGAGCGTAACCGATCATGATGACAGCAATGGCAATGACCAGCAGCATGCCCAGAGGCACCATGTAACTGCTGATCCAGAACAGGTTGAGGGTATGAGAAGCCATCAGCGCATCGAAATTGGCAACGGTGAACACAGCCAGCAGAATCAGGCCGAGCACCATGAGCACCTGCAAGAATTTCACGGTGAAACCTCCCTGGTGTGGTTGATGGTCTCTTTCCAGGTCAGGCCCATGTTGCACACCTCTCCCTGTCTGAAACCAGCGACCAGACCCATGTTCCAACCATCATAACGGTCCTTGCTGAGAAAGGGTTCCACAGAGGTCACTTTCTGTTGCAGCAGAAAAACCACCCAGATTCAGTGAAATCTGGGCAACAGAAAAAGCGCCTCACTGTCGCATGGCTTTGAGTTTGAAGATCTGCAAGATGTCCCCTGGTGGAAGCAGGCTGTGGCCTGTCATGCGGCCTTCCATCAATTGCTGGCTGACCATGCTGGCTTTGACCTGATAGACATAATCTTCACGGGTGGCTTTGAATTCCAGTGTGCAGACAGCGCCCTGATACTGCACACAATTCATGGTGCCGTCCACCTGATAGGTCTTCTGCTGATCCATGTTCATGGTTCCTGAGATGTCATATGTGTATGGCGCTGTTTCTGTTCTTTCCAGCTCAAGCACCACTGTTCCCACAGGTTCACGTTCTGTCTGAATGGGAGCTGTATCGATCATAAAGACATCGTAAGTTCCCTGATACGTTTCCTTCATCACAGCATTGGAAGTTAAAGGTGTTTTAACACTAGAGCAGGAAACAAAAAGGAACAGCAGACCCAAAAAAGAGACTTCTCTAGATTTCATATCTTCAATCTAGAGAAGTCTCTTTTCTTAACCATGTGATATCTTGCGATCTTCTTTTTCCTGATGCAAAAGCTCACGGATCAGGCTGGCCCCCATGCGTTCCGTTGCGCGCTGGAGGGCACTGAGCACAGCTGCCTTCTCGGTTTCACCAAGTCTTAACAGCGCGGATTCAAGCCCGTCAAATTCCTCCTGGGCCACCTGTCTGGCCTGCTGCTGGGCCTGTTTGAGTTCCCGGCGCTTGTGGTGCTGGCGGAACCAGCGTTTGAACTCGGTGAGGCCCTCCTCGATCAGGGTCTCGGCGTGCGGGATCAGTTTGGCCCGCTCTGCAAGGTTGCGTTCCACAATGGCTGTCAGGTCATCAAGGTTGTAGAGGTACGCCCCTTCGGTGTGCGAAATTTCAGGTTCCAGAATGCGGGGCACACTGATGTCAATCAGGAACATCGGTTCCGTGCGTTCCTTCAGGGCGTTTCTCACATGCTCTGCCCGGATCACGTAGTGGGGGGCACTGCTTGATGCAATCACCACGTCTGCCTTGGGAAGGGCTTCGAGCAACATGTCGATGGCGCACACCTGACCGCCAAACGCCTCTGCAAGTTTTTGAGCCCGTTCCACGGTGCGGTTCACCACGATGACATCCTGAATGCCATTCGCTTTCAGGTGGGTCATGGTGAGCTCTGCGGTTTCTCCGGCGCCCACAATCAGGGCGGTCTTGCCCTGCAGGTCCCCGAAAATGCTCTTGGCAAGTTCCACCGCTGCATAGCTGACACTGACCGCCTTGTCAGCGATCCCGGTCTCTGTGCGAACGCGTTTTCCGACCTGCAACGCAAGCTGGGTGGCCTTATTGAGGATGCTGCCTGTGTTGCCTGAGTTGTGGGCATCCTGCCAGGCCCGCTTGACCTGCCCCAGGATCTGGGTTTCCCCGAGCACCAGGCTGTCCAGGCCACTTGCCACGCGGGTCAGGTGCTTGAGGGCATGCAGCCCATGCTTGATGTACAGGTACTCCCTCAGCGGCTGTCCCCATGCCCCTTCAAACGCACTGAGGGGATCTCCCACCACACCCGCCATGTACACCTCGGTGCGGTTGCAGGTGCTGAGGATCATCACCTCACGGGCATGTTTCTGCAGGTGCTCAAGCATCAGGGGGAACTCTTCCGGCCTGAGGGCAATCCGTTCCCGGACACTGAGGGGAGCTGTTTTGTGGTTCACACCCACCGCCACAAAATTCAGCAGGGGATCGGAGACCATCCCCAGGTTTTCCTGGATGGTCTCTTTCAGGTCCATCAGGGCGTTTTCTCTGGCTGGACTGGGCAGGGTGATGGCCATGGCCCGTTCACTGCTCCACTGGGTCACCTTCTGGGAAAAATCATTGGGGATGGCCGCCTCAAACACCTGCTTGAGGGACAGGGTCAGCATGGGAAGCTCGGTCCCACTGGAAAAGGCCACCGTCACATCCCCCTTGCGCCAGACTGCACCTGAACGCAGGTTGCCCTGTTCTGGTTTCGAGGCATGCAGGCAGAAAGTGCCCTGCGCTGCTGCCAGTTCAGCCACCAGATCGTTCACGGCGTCCTGATTGGAACAGGCAAACACCAGACGCCGGCCTTGCAGGTCTGTGGGGTCAAAAGCACGCTGTACCCTGCGGACTGGCAGCTGGGCAAATTCAGGCAGGAACTCTGGAGACACCACGGTCACCCGGGCACCGGATTCCAGCACACTTCTGGTTTTGCGGAGTCCCACTTTGCCTGCGCCGACCACCAGCACATCTTGGTTTTTCAGGTCCAGGAACAGGGGGTACAGCTTCATAAGAATGAGTATATCTGCTTTGGTCTGACACAAATGGGAATTTTGTCCTGACAAACCAGGGCCCAGGCTTTAAAATTTCCCCTTTCAATTTCCCAGCAGAGCGGCCCTGACCGCACCGACCAGTGCCGTCAGACTTGGGGTTTCTGCCATTTTTGCAATGGTGAAACCTGCGCCCAGCGCGGCCTTGTTGGTCTGGGGTCCCATGGTGACGGCCGGGATGTCTGTCCCGAGCTGCTTCGCACAGGCCCTTGCTGCACTTCCGGAGGCCAGGGTGATCACTTCCGCATCTCTTAAACGCTCCCGTTGTTCCTCAGAGAGTTCTGCTGGCAGGGTCTGGTAGGCCTCCACCGTGTGGATGGTCATTCCCCTCTGGATCAGGGCTTCGTGGAGGTCTGGTTCAGCAAGGCTGCTTGCAAAATGCACCACGGGTTTTTCTCCAGATGCAGGAAGCTCTCCCCCCAGATGAACTGCCCCTGCACGGGAAGGCATGAAGTCTGCCCGCAGGCCGTATTTCGCAAGCTCTCGGGCGGTGGATGGACCAACCACTGCAAGTTTTACCCCGGCAAAAGCCCGTGCATCCAGACCCAGTTCATTCAGGGCTTTCATGGCAGCCTGAATGCCCTGCTGGCTTGTGAAAATCACCCATTCAAAGGAAGACAGCTGCCTGAGGGTCTGTTGCAACTCCCAGGGTTTGGACGTGCTGTCGAAACGGATGAGTGGCACCTCAATGACAATGGCCCCCTCCTGCCTCAGAAGGTTGCCCAGTTCACTGCTGCCCTCTCTGGTGCGGGTCACGGCCACCTTGCGGCCCCACAGTGGGCGGGAATCAAACCACTTCAGGGTGTTGCGATAACGGACCACATCGCCGACCACGGTGACAGCAGGTGCCCCGATTCCGGCATCCTGCACCTTCTGCACAATGTTTTCCAGGGTTCCTTCCACCACACGTTGCTGCTGGGTGGTGCCCCACTGGATGGTTGCTGCAGGGGTGTCCTTGCTCTTGCCGATCTCCAGCAGACGGTCCACGATCCTGGGGAGGGTCTTGACCCCCATCAGGAAGATCAGGGTGTCGATGTCCTGAAAAGCTTTGTATTTCAGTTTCTCTGCATCCCGGAGCATCTCGTTGCCTGTCAGAACTGCAAAACTGCTGCCTGCTTCACGGTGGGTCACAGGGATTCCTGCGTAGGCAGGCACAGCAATGGCACTGGTGATCCCTGGAATCACTTCAAAAGGGACACCCGCAGCAATGCAGGCCTCAGCCTCTTCCCCACCCCGACCAAACACAAAAACGTCTCCGCCTTTGAGCCGGATGACCCGCTTGCCTTCCAGGGCCTTCTGGACCAGCAGACTGCTGATTTCCTCCTGGGACATGTACTCGGAGAAGCCCTTCTTGCCCACAAAGATGTGCTCGGCACTGCTGCAGAAACGCAGGATCTCGGGATTCGCCAGATAGTCGTACAGCACCACTTCTGCCCGTTCAAGGGCAAGCTTGGCTTTGAGGGTGAGCAAACCGAGGTCTCCAGGACCTGCACCAATCAGAGAAACGAAACCGGCCACGACAACAGGTTACCCCATTGGGCCATTTTGGGAAGGGCAAACGGATGGACAGCCCTGAACGTCAGGACTCTGCTTCCGTCATGGGCGCAGGATTGAAACGGTACCCGATGCCCCGCACGGTTTCCAGGTAATTGCGGCCCAGTTTCTTGCGCAGGGCCACCACCATCACGTCCACCACCCGTTCCACCCCATCAAACTGGGGGCCCCAGACATTTTCCAGCAACTCTTCCCGCGAAAAAGCCTTCTCGGGTTTTTGCGCCACATACCACAGGAAATCCAGCTCCAGTTTGGAGAGGTCCAGCACCTGGTCTCCCACCTTCACCTGATGCTCGGTGCGGTTGATCAGGAGGGCATCAAACTGCAGCTGTTCCGTGTAATTCTTGCGGCGAATCAGGGCTTCGATGCGGGCTTCAAGTTCAACCAGATCATAGGGTTTAGGCAGGTAATCGTCCGCTCCGCCTTTGAGGCCCCTGACTTTATATGGAGTGTCAGAAAGTACACTGAGCATCAGCACAGGAATGTGGTTTTTGCTTTCACGGATGTGGGCCAGGATGTCAAAGCCATTCATGTCAGGAAGGTTCACATCCAGAATGACCACTTCTGCCTGATGAATTTCACGCAGGGCCTCCTGCCCTGTGCGGGCCGGAATGGCCTCATACTGCTGAGACTTTAAATATTTGCACAGCATCAGGGATTGCCGCTCGTCATCTTCAACGATCAGCACCTGGGGCAACTTCTCCTGAGACATATCAGAAGTATTGTACCCATAAATTGCATTTTGAATGCCAGATTTTTGCAAAAGAGAGCACATTCTCAAATCCCAATGAAAAAACAGACCTCTTTCGAGGTCTGTCTGATGTTTTTAAGGTTTACTCTTCGCTGGCAGGAGCTTCAGCTTTGGGAGCCTCGGCTTCAGCTTCAGGCTGAGCAGCTTCTTCCTGAGGGGCCTGGGCCTCCGCAGCTTCAGCTTTGGGCTCTTCTTTCTGAGCAGCCTTTTCCAGGGTGGCGATGGCCTGGGCCACAGCCTTGTCACGGCGCACGCTGGCTTTGAAGCCTTCGAGGCCACTGGAACCGAGCTGGTTCAGCAGTTCCTGCACGGTGGTGCGGTTCTGCTGGGCAAAAGCCACCAGGCTGCCGTTCAGCTCATCGCGGGTCAGGTCGATCTTGAGGTCTTCCACCAGCTGCTCGAGGGCCAGTTCACGGCGCACGCGCTCCATGGCATTCTTGTCGAGGTCGGCGATGAAGTCGTCGAATTTGCCCTGCTCGGTCATGAACTTCTCGTACTCTTCGAACTTCACGCCCTGGCGTTGCAGGTCGCTCTTGATTTCGCTGAGCATGCTCTCTTTGCGGCGCTTCACCAGGCTGGAAGGAACGTTCACTTCCATGCCATCTGCGAGCTTCTGGGCGAACTCTTCGCGCTGGGCGAGTTTGCCTTCCTGCTCTGCACGGGTGGTCAGGTCACGCTTGATGGCATCACGCAGGGCTTCGAGGGTGTCAAATTTGAAGGTCTTGGCAAACTCGTCATTGAGTTCGGGCAGGTTCTTCTTCTTGATTTCCTTGATCTTGACCTGCACAGTCTGGGCTTCGTGCTTGTGGTCGCCGTGGTCCACTTCGGGCACTTCGATGGTGACATCTTCGCCAGCTTTTTTGCCCAGCAGAGCGGTTTTGATGTGCGCTTCAGCGGTGTCGAGGTAGACGGGGTAGCTGCCGCCCTCTTCACCCTGCTCTTCGATGATCAGCATGTCGCCTTCTTCGGCGGGACGGTCCACGTTCTCGAAGGTGGCGTTGCGCTCGGTCAGGTCACCGAGGGTCTTGGTGACGATCTCGTCGGTGATTTCAGGAGCAGCGGAGGTCAGCTCGAGGGACTGCCACTCTGGCAGCTTCACTTCGGGGTACTTCTCAGCCTTCACAGTGAAGTTGAAGTCCTGGCCCTCGGTGATGCCCTCGGGGTGAATTTCAGCGTCCACAATGGCGAGGTTCAGTTCCTGCAGGGCTTTGGGGTAGTGGTTCTGCAGCAGCTGGTCGCGGACTTCGTTGTCCACGTAGTCCTGACCCACGCGCTTGACGACCACGCTCTTGGGGGCCTTGCCGGGACGGAAGCCGGGGACTTTGACCTGCTTGGTCAGGGAGCCAATCACCGCGTTGTAGGCCGTGTTGACCTCTTTTGCGGGAACGGTGACTTTAAACTCTACCTGGTTGCCTTCGTTCTTGATCAGTTCAGCCATAATACTCCTGCCCGGTGTGGGATATATACGCAAAAACGACCCCTTGGGGTCGCTTGGAAGTTGTCTTTGTTGGTGAACGCGCGCCTTATGCTTACCCGTATACCCTGGTGCGAGGAAAGGGACTTGAACCCTCACATCTTTCGATACTAGATCCTAAGTCTAGCGCGTCTACCAATTCCGCCATCCTCGCGAGCCTAGACGGTAAAAATGGGGTGGAATATGGGATTTGAACCCACGACCTTCGGTGCCACAAACCGACGCTCTAACCGGCTGAGCTAATTCCACCATGACTCGCTGCCCGTCATGTGCTTTGACAGCGTGATATATACTAGTCGCTTTCAGCAACACTGTCAAGACCACAGGTGAACAAGATGGCCTGGAGAAGATTCTACACAAAGAATGGGAAACTTTGAAGAGGCGCAGAAGGCAGAAAGCAGAAGGCAAGGGCCAGAAAAGCTGTGGCTGCAGCTTTCTTGCTGGATTTTGGCTGAAAGCTGCCCCTGATGGCTGACCGCTTCTCCTCACCCTTCCCTGCTAGACTGTTGCTAATGAGTCGGCAAGCCATTCGCGACCTCCTCACCTCGCAGGCAGAGGATTACCTGAAAACCATCTATCAACTTGCCCGGGGTGGGAAAGTCACCACGCAGAGCCTGGCAGACGCTCTGGGGGTCACCCCTGCCAGCGTCAGTGGCATGCTGAGAAAACTTTCTGACCTTTCGCTGGTGGAGCACACCCCGTATTACGGGGCCATCCTCACGGAAAGCGGCCAGAAGGTGGCCCTGGAGATCCTCCGGCACCACCGTCTGCTGGAACTGTACCTGACCCAGGCCCTGGGGTTTTCCTGGGATGAGGTGCATGAAGAGGCGGATCGTCTGGAGCACGTGATCAGTGAAGCCTTTGAAGCCAGGATCAGTGCCCTGCTGGGAGATCCCCATTTTGATCCGCACGGCCACCCCATTCCCCGTCTGGATGGCAGCATGCCTGAGCATGACGCTGAACCCCTCACCGATGTGCTGGTGGATGAACAGGCCACCATTTCAAGGGTGCATGATGGAGATCCCGAATTTCTGCGCTACCTCTCCGAACGGGGCCTGACCCCGGGAGTCGAACTGCGCATGCTCAAAAAAGACACCCATGGTGGGACAGTGAGCATTCAGGTGGGAGAACAGGACCATGTGCTTTCTCTGACTGCAGCGCAGAAGATCTGGGTCCTGCCTAGACATCATTCCAGAAGTTAGGGTTTTGTAACCTCAGACTAAAGGTCAGGCTGGAGATTCAGTGAAGATTTTTACTGTGCTGGTCAGAGAAGCATATTTCTGGAATTTTTTCAGTATCGGCAGCAAAACGAAAACCCTGTGAAAGCCTTAAGATGTTGGCAATTCACACGAATATTCTCACTCCTGAGGTCGCCAGAGTCGCAAGGCTCTGGCATCATTTTTGTAACAGTCTTTCGTGTACCAGCTGAATTCAGTTCTTGTGGATTTCAACCAGCAAACGTTCCATCAAACCGTTTAATGTTGTACCACATCCTGATGCAGTGCCAGGCCCACCCATCACAACCTGTCTGGATGGGAAGCAAAAGGTCTGAATGATGGCGTGATAAAAGCAGAGATCTTCAAACCCCACACCAGAACATCAAAGGTCTGCACGACCCTCACGAATTAGATCTAAAATCCATATACAATGGGGCATGCATCCGAAGAGCATCAACCTGGAATCCATGAGTCCCGCCCTGATCGAGGGCGCAGATGTCTGCGTACAATGCGGGCTGTGCCTCTCTGTCTGCCCCACCTACCAGCAGACCGGTGAAGAAATTCAGAGCCCCCGTGGGCGGGTGATGCTGTACAAGGCGGCGGCCCAGGGCCTGACCGATGAACTTGATGTGGTGCTCGAAGCGGCCTACGACTGCCTGGACTGCCGGGCCTGCCAGACCATCTGCCCCTCTGGCGTGAAACCCGGAGAACTGGCCCTGGACACCAGAGTGGCCCTGCAGGAAGGCAAACCTGCCAACCTTGCCCAGAAAGCCATGCTGGAGGTCTTCAAGTATCCCATCCTCTTCGATGTGGGCAACCTCGGGGTGCGCCTGTACCAGAAATCCGGTCTGCAGAAAGCCATCCGGGGCTCTGGTGTGCTGCGTGGCATGGCCCGCAGACACGGAGGCATGTGGGCCAAAATGCACCTCTTTGAGGGCTTGATTCCTTCCCGTGAAGTGGCCCCGGCCATCCGCCTGAGAACCCCTTACATCACCCAGCATCAGGGCGAATATCGGGGAACGGTGGCTTTCTTCCTGGGGTGCGTGATGAACGCCGTTTTCAGTGAGGCCTCGAGTGCTTCCATCAATGTGCTTGCACGCAACGGCTTTGATGTGATCCTGCTCAGGGAGACCACCTGCTGCGGTGCACCCCACATTGAAGAAGGGGACTTTGAGGGCTACCGCCAGGTCTCTCTGCGCAACGCCAAACTGTATGGAACGCTGGCCGTGGATGCCATCGTCACCGACTGTGCTGCCTGTGGTGCAGAGCTCAAGAAGATGCACAAGCACTTCAAAGATGATCCTGAATTCGGGGGCCTCACTGCCAACATCAGCAGCAAAACCCAGGCCCTCAGTGAATTCCTCAAGAAAGTGGGCCTGCGTGACCTTCCAGATGATCTGGATGTGGACAGGCAGAAAGTCACCTATCAGGATGCCTGCCACCTGTGCCATGCCCAGGGCGTGTGCAACCAGCCCCGAGACATCCTCAAACAGAACCCCATTCTGGACTACCAGGAGATGCAGAATGCCAGCGACTGCTGCGGTTCTGCGGGCATTTACAACATCACCCACACCGAGACCAGCATGAAGCAACTCGACAGGAAGATGGAACGCATCCGGGCCACGGGAGCCTCCATCATCACCGTGGAGAACCCCGGATGCATGCTGCAACTGGATTACGGCACCCGCGAGTTCGAGGTCGCTGCGGAAGTCAAGCACACCGCCATTCTGCTGAAAGAAGCCTATGAAGAAGCAGACCGTCGCCAGACGGCCAAAAGCTGACCGCAGGAGACCTGAATGAAAGCGAAAACGAAAGTTCGTGAACTGACCGGTTATCTGAAGGAACTGCAGGATGCTGTCGGAGACAAACTGCGGGTGGAACTCCCGGACCGCTTGCTCTTCCGCTACGACGCCCTGCTGCAGGGGGAAGTCCCTCTGGCCGTGGTGATGGCAGAAACCACCGAAGACGTGGCCCGCACCCTGAAAATCTGCGATCACCATGACCTGCCTGTGATTCCCAGAGGAGGGGCTTCTGGCCTCTCAGGAGGCGTGGTCCCGGTGAAACCCAGCGTGGTGATCTCCACCACCCGCATGAAAGGCCTGAAGATTGACCGGGAGGGCATGACGGCCACTGTGCAACCCGGAGTCATCAACCAGGAATTGCAGGATGCTCTGAAACCTTTTGGGCTGTACTATCCACCTGATCCCCAGTCTGGCAGGCAGGCCACCATCGGGGGGAACATTGGTGAAAATGCAGGGGGTCCCATGTGCCTGAAAAAAGGGGTCACCGGAGACTATGTTCTGGAACTGGAGTTCGTCACCATGCAGGGGGATGTGTACCGCATGGACCGCTCAGGTGTGGACCTTCCCGGTCTGCTGATTGGCTCTGAAGGCACGCTGGCCTTCGTCACCGAGGCGAAACTCCGTCTGGCCGTTCTCCCCAGGTACACCCAGACCGCCCGGGCCATTTTCAACACGCTGGAGGATGCTGGAAAAGCTGTTGCACTGATCACTGCCAGAGGCCTGACCCCTGCCAAACTGGAACTGATGGACAGAGCCAGCATCAATGCCGTGGAAGATGCTTTCAGCCTGGGGCTCCCCAGAGAAGCAGAAGCCGTCCTGGTCTGCGACACTGATGGGAACGATCTCCAGGAAGTGCTTGCCGAAATTCAGGCGGTGAAACAGGCCTTTGATGATGCAGGCGCGACTTCAAGCCAGATCGCCCAGAACGAAAAAGAAGCAGAGGCCCTGTGGAAAGCCCGCAAGAGCATCTCTCCCAGCCTGGGCCGCATTCGCCCACAGCGCATGAACGAGGACATCGTGGTTCCCCGAAGCAAACTGCCTGTGGTGATGCGTGAAATTCGTGCCCTCGGAGACGCCTCCCCTTTCCCTCTGGCGATCTTTGGACATGCAGGAGATGGCAACCTGCACCCCAACATCATGTACAGCAAGCAGACCGACTCCTGGGATGAAGTCGACCACCTTGCCCACGAAATTGCCCGGGTCGCCATCAAATATGGTGGCGTGCTCTCAGGGGAACATGGCATCGGTCTCGCCAAAAAACCCTTCATGCTGGAAGCCACCCCCAGACCCACCCTGGAAGCCTACTGGGCCGTCAAGAAGACCCTGGACCCCAAAAACCTGATGAATCCCGGAAAAGTCCTGCCGGAACTTGCCAGCAACTGAGATTGAGAAGATTTTTTTGACCCTTCTGGTCTTCCAGAGGGGTTTTCTGCTTGCAGTGACGGTTTCCTCTTGGAAGTCACAGAACACCCCGTTATGATCAAAAAGAATTGAGGACAAAATGAAACAGATTCCTGCACTTGTCACCGCTTTGCTTCTTGCTTCTCTGGGCACCGGTCAGGCCCAGAAATGGAAGCTGCTGAACCCCAGTCCAGACGGTCCTGCCTCGGCTTACGCCTACACCGATGGAACCCAGAAAGCCTACGCAGAATGGGGAGGGTACAGAGGTCAGCTTGGCACCCAGTTCTTTCTGGTGAACACCATCCACCGAACCCGCTCTGGAATTCAGGGGAACTGCCGGGTTTACACGTATCTTGGCAAGATGAACAATGCATATGTTCTCAAGACAGACCTCTATGCCCTGGCCCTGAACAAGGTGGACCCCAGTCTTTCCAGTTTCATGCCAGCCATGAATTACACCTTCACCCGTGAAGAGGCCGCTCAAACCTCCATGCTTTGCAAGCAGGGCAAACCCATGGAAAGCAACACCATTTACATTCCTGCAGATTCTCCCTATTTCGAGGTGGCTGCTCCAGGTGATGGTCTGGCCTTTGAAATCAAACTCGACCTTTTCAACAACATCATCATCAAACTGCTTTAACATTAAACCTTTCAACCTCCAGCTTTCTTCAGAAACAGGAGGACGTGTTTTGAACCAGCTTCAAACAACAAGGTGACAGCCTGACGACAACCCTTAGACAACCCCTAGGGGTTTACCCTGAACACATGGATGTCGTGACGGTGGTGCTGCTGGTGACCAATCTGCTGCTGTGGCCTGCACTGGGCTATCTGGCCATCAAAGGAGCGAGAAAAGATCCGGAGATTGAACAACTCGAACACCAATTGAAGACCTTCAATCACTACCGCGATACTGTGAAAAATCCATTTCAGGACGCTGCCTGAGAAAGCACTGACTTGAAACACACAACTGCACCTGTATCCAGGTGCAGTTTCTTTTGGAGATCCGAGAGGATTACTTTCCAAGTCCAGGTTGTTGACTGGAAAGACCATCCAGCACTGTTGCTTCAAGCTGCTCTTGCTCTTCAGTGGCCCTCAGAAAAGCCAGCACCCGATGTCGGGGAGAGGCATGGGCCAGCACATACCATGCATGATCATGCTGCAGTTTGCGGGCTTCCAGCAATTCAAACAGGCAATACCCATACTCATTCTGAAGCCCACGGGCCTCAATGAACTCCTGCAACTGGGAGACAACGGGGTCCTGTGACAGAAAGTTTGGAAATCCCAGCAGGGTCTCACCTTTGAACCAGGCATGCTGATGCCAGGTTGAGCCGTGCTCCCACACATGACTTTTCTTCTCCCAGCCGAGACGGGTGCAGCAGAGTTCGTTGAGTTCCTGGTCCGTCAACTCGTGGTATTTCACACAATTACAATACATAAAAGTGCAGCCTGCCTCCATCCCTGGTTCTCCTCAACAGGCAGAAATGCAGTGTTCTGGTACAATTGAGACCTTTTCAACCTGCACCGAAAGGAACACCAGATGACGAATTCACAACAGGACACCACAAAGATCAGGGTTTTGGTCTCGAACGATGATGGGGTGTTCTCCCCCGGAATCAAAGCCCTTGCCCAGTCCCTGACCGAAATTGCTGATGTGGCTGTGGCCGCTCCAGATGTGGAGCAATCTGCTGTCGGACATGGCATCACCATTCGCAGGCCCCTCAGGTTCAAGCACACGGCTGCAGCAGGGTTTGGAGACATCCCAGCCTACCGGGTGGATGGGACGCCCACAGATTGTGTGGTGCTGGGAACCCGCATCCTGCAAAAACCAGATGTGGTGGTGAGCGGCATCAACCTGGGGTACAACCTGGGAAATGACCTCACCCACTCAGGCACCGTGGCCGCCGCCCTGGAAGGCATGATTCTGGGCATTCACAGCATTGCCTTTTCGCAGGCTGCCAATGAGCAGGGAGAGTACAACTTTGAACATGCAAAAGCCTACATCCCCAGAATTGTGCAGTGGGTTTACGAGCGTGGACTTCCCCCCAGAACGCTGATCAACGTGAATTTCCCTCCTGTGAAGCCCAGAGGGGTCAAGATCACCTTCCTGAGCGACTACAAGTTCGAAGACGAACTGGTCAAACGGCAGGACCCCGATGGACGTGATTACTACTGGGTGGCCGGAACCCCCAAATCCACCATCTTCGAAGAAGGCTCAGACGAGTGGGCTGTGCGCGAAGGATACGTCAGCATCACCCCGGTGCGCTTTGACCTGAGCCACCGCGAATTCATGACCCAGATGGAAGACCTCGCGGAATGACCTGAATGTCCACTTTTGAGAGGTCCTCCTGGTAAGTGGCCAGCACATCCAGAGCCTCACCCACAAGCACCCTGGGAAGCCAGTGTTTTGAATCATCCCACATCCGGTCAAAAGGAATCCGGTCCAGAGGAAACCACTCAGGCCGGATTTCTGTGGTCTCCACTGGTTCCCCTTTCCAGGCCCCCAGGACAAAAAGCTGCACCCGCATGTCCCAGTTTTCCCTGGTGGGGAAGAGAAAAGTCACCTGCCCCAGATGGGTCAGGCTCTCAGGCAATCCCACCAGGCCACTTTCTTCATGCAGTTCCCGGATGGCAGCCTGCTCAGGGGTCTCTCCCGGCTCAATGCCGCCGCCAAGGCCCACTGTGTTTCCTTTGCCGAAACCTGTCTTCTTGTGGCCCAGCAGCACTTCATGGCCTCGAACCGGAAAACACAACACCACTTCACGCATGAAGGCATTATGCCTGCAAAAAGAACCCCAGAAACAAAAAAACCTCACCGTTTTCAGGTGAGGCTTAAAACGAAACCCCGGGCATTGCTGCCCGGGGGTCATTGATGTATGGCAA
>NZ_BJXB01000053.1 GCF_007990775.1 Deinococcus cellulosilyticus NBRC 106333 = KACC 11606
ACCCTGCTGGAAACCTGGACTGTGTGCACGTTTGACCAGCGTTCCCTGCTTGAATTGTTTGTGACGGAATTCTGTCCAAGCGTTCCTTTCATTTTGGCAGGTCACCTGCACATCCCACCTCGCAAAGATAAACCTACGGCGGTGATGGGATCAGAAGGGGTTTTCCTTTCTGGGATGCCGGTCACGTACCCGCTGGCTCCACTCAAGAGATATTTGGCAAGGCTGCACACCTCAAACGACATCAAGAAGCTTGAGGAGAACACCATCAAAACTGCACACCGCCTGCACTTTGAAGACCTCGCAAAGCCTGTTCAGAAAAGGGTTTTCCAAGCAATTTCAGAGATGGTGGAGCTGTCAAATGTACGCTAACCTGTGGTATGGAAAAGTCCAGAAAATCCCTTCTTATCGGTTTCGTCGTTAGTGTCAGCTTTCTCGTCAGCTGTGCCCAGGTCGCTGCTGTTCCAGCCTCACCGTCTGGGACTAAGGTCACGCCTCTTCAGTGGCCCTACGAGCAGTGCAGCAAGTGTTAAGCGGATTTTTTTTGCCTAGGCTTCGTTACAATTTGTTTTGAATTTCCCCCTTGATGTGAGCGAAAGTTTTAAATTCGCTCACATCTATAGGTTGTTTACCTACCCTTTTTGGGGATGGTTCCCAGAGAAACCGTGTTCTAGAATGGTTTTTTGAGGGTTCAAAAAAACTCCCACGCATTCCAAGGACCGTCTGCAACAACTGACCTGGATATGGTGGGAGGAACCCGCGAGGAGTCCAATATGGATTATAGACTGGAGCAATCGTTACTATCTATCGTCAACACAAAACTGGCAGATGAAAACCTGCCCCCCCTCATGGCACTGATTGCCCTGAGAAAAGAAGAATTTGCCCACTGGTTGCCTGATCTGCCAGATTCCACCAAAGCAGATCTGTGTGACTTGTTGGAGCGGGTCTACATTCTGGGGCTGCAGGATGGAGCCAGACCACTGGGCAGTTTGCTCCAAGTGGACATCTCCACTCTGAGCCCTACCCCTTAGCAGTACGATACTCACAATAGATTGCGTTCCACACGCACAGGCCACCCAGACGGGTGGTCTTTTTCATGGGAGAACCAATGCCTGACACCACCAACCTCGGACAGCTGTCCAGACGCTGCAAAGTCTGCATGTCCCCCCTGCAGGAAGAAATTGACCTGATGCTGCTGGGGGAGACCCGGCACGATGACGGCACGCCCTGGAAATACGAAGAAATTGTGGATTGGTGCCATGCCAGGGGCTTTTCTGTTGCAGAGGCAAGCCTCAGCAGGCACCGGACCAACCACCTGATGCCCAGCGTCCAGGCGTCCCTGGAAGTCGAGCGCCAGATGGAAGCCATCAGCAAGGCAACCGGGAAGCAACTGAGCATCCATTCTGCCCTGATGAACACCATTGTCATGAAGGTGATCAGGCGTCTGGACGATGATGACCTGGATGGCGTTGCCATGGACAAAGTGCTCAGAGTCGCTGTGCAGGCATCCCGAACCGCCATGAACCTGAAAAAAGCCGAAGTGGTGCTGAATGCTGACCGGGTGAAGGAAATTGCAGGCAAGCTCTCCGAGACAGGCAACATGAGCCCTGAAGCCCTGAGGGCCATCCGGCGTGACCTGTACGGCCTGATAGATGAGGAAGACCCCGATGCCCAAACCGAATAAGGGTCTCCTGCTGCCTTACCAGAAATCCTGGGTGCTGGACAAAAGGCGCTTCAAAATCGGTTTGATGAGCCGTCAGTCAGGAAAATCCTTCGGGGCCACCCTGGAATATGTGGATGATTCTGTCACCCACAAAGACACGTACATTTACCTGTCCAGTGGAGAGCGTCAGGCCGCTGAACTGGCTGACAAAGCCAAAACCCACCTGCAGGCGTACCAGATGGCTGCCAAAGAATTCGAAGACCGTTTCCTGGGAGAAACAGGCTTTGAGTGCAAGAAACTGGAGCTGAAACTGCCCAACGGTTCCCGACACATTTTCGTGCCTGCCAACCCCGACACCGTGCGTGGCTTCTCCGGGAATGTGCTGTGGGACGAAGCAGACATTCACCCCCTCAACAAAGAAATCTGGGGTGCCCTCTTCCCAATCATCACCCGGCACAAGAGGTACAAGCTCCGGCTGATCAGCACTCCCAAACTGCAAGGCCAGTTCAAGGACATCTGGGATGAAGCCTGGGACAGCACCCTGAACCAGCCCAGAGCAGAAAGCATCTGGAGTGCCCACAAAATCACCATCCATGATGCTGTCAATCAAGGACTGGACGTGGACCCCGATGAGCTGAAAAGGGCCCTTAAAAACGATCTGATGTGGCAGCAGGAATACCTTCTGGAATGGGTGGATGAGGACACAGTGCTGCTGCCTTACAGCATCATCATGGCTGCAGAATCCCAGGCCGCCACCATGGAATACCTGGGCAACATGCTCAATGCTGCTGGAGAACTGTACCTGGGCGTGGACATCGCCTGGGAACGACACCTGTTCGTCATCTGGTTGCTGGAGAAGGTCGGGGATCTGTTCATCACCCGTGCGGTGATCCGCATGCACAAACCCACCGTGAAGGAAGCCCGTGAACGGCTGTTTTCCCTGATCCCCTTCTGTGTGCGGGTTGCCATTGATGCCACAGGTCCCGGCATCCAGATGGCAAAGGAAGCCAAAGAACTATTTGGTTTGAAGGTGGAAGGGGTCACCTTCAACAACAAGAACAAAGAAGACATGGCCGTGACCACCAAGCGGGTGCTGGAAGACCGGAAGTTCCTGATCCCTGCAGAAGAAGGTGTCCGGGAAGCGTTTCACGCCATCCGGGTGATGCGGACCCCAAATGGAGCACTCCGCTTTGATGCAGAGAGCACCGACCAGGGCCACGCCGACGAATTCTGGGCAGCTGCACTGGCCCTCAGCATTGCCGTCCAGAAATCCTCCCCTTACCAAGCTTCCAGACGGAAGTCCAGCAGGAGATAAACCATGAGCAAGAAACCCCAGATCATCACCTTTGACGAACCCAGCGTTCGCAGTTTCACGGAATGGACCCCTCCGATGGTCCGCCAAGCTCTTGCCCTCACCTTCAATGGGCACTGGAGCCAGGCCGGATTGCTCATCGACGCCATGCTTGGCTATGGTCGGATTCAATCGGTTCTTGGAGTGCGGTCCCGTGCCCTGCAAGCCCTCGATGTGGAGTTTGAAGGGGCAGGCAAAACCATCCTCAAGCATTTGGAGAATGACCTCTGGAATTTCTTCCCAGAAGACACACTGCAGGAAATGCAGACGTATGGCTGGTGTGCTGGAGCGGTGCTGGTGGAACTGGAATGGACCAGCACAGATGGCCGCTGGATTCCAGTCATCAAGACCTGGCATCCTTCCCTGCAAAGATATGACACCCTGCAGAAACAGTGGTATGTCCGGCAACAGTCTGGTGTGGAGGTGCCTGTGACACCTGGAGATGGGAAGTGGGCAGTGTTCAGTCCCGGTGGACGCCGGAGACCCTGGACTGGAGCCCTGGCACGACCTCTGGCAATTCCCTTTGTGGCTGCCCACTACAGTGTTTCAGACTGGGGTGGATACAACGAATTGCACGGGCGACCCATGCGGGTCGGTGTGGGTGCCAGTTCTGCCCCAGAGCGTGACGCGATGGCCGATGACCTGTCTGGACTGGCAGGAGACACAGCCATTGCCCTGCCCCCTGGCTACGACGTGAAACTTCTGGAAGCCACAGCACGGACGTGGACCAGTTTCAAAGACCAGATTGACTGGGCAAACTTCGAAATCGCCATCACAATACTGGGTCAGAACACCACGACTGAAGTGCAGTCCGGGTCTCTGGCTGCAGCGAAGGTGCATGACCAGGTGCGTGGGGACATTCTGGAGGCGGACGCGGCCTACATGAGCACCTGGCTGCACCAGAACATTTTGCCCCGGTACATTGAATTCAATTTTGGGAACAGCCCTGTGCCCTGGGTTTACTGGGATGCAACCCCTCCCAGCGATGAAAAAACCGAAGCGGAAGCCCAGAAGACCAAGGCAGAAGCAATGGGTGCTCTGGCTGATGCAGTGACCAAACTCAGGGCTGCAGGGATGAACCCGGACGTGGATGCCCTTTTGGAACAGGCAGGCATTCCAGTCACTCAGCCTGCCACTGATCCGGCCACACCAGAGCAAGAAGCTCCGGTGAAAAGTCGGTCCACGGGTCGCCTGATGGCCCTGATGGGCACAGAGCTGTCTCCAGTTGCCAGAGGGCAACTCTATACCGACCACCTCATTGGACAGGCTTTAAAAGCCGCTGGAGAAGACACCGTGCTTGCCGTCCTCTCTGCCCTGGAGGAAACCAGTGATTTTGGAGATTTCCAGACCCGACTGGGCATGATCGCTGCATCTGCCCGTCCGGGAGAACACGCTGAGATTCTGGAAGCGGCTCAGCTTGCGGCCCACCTTGCCGGACGCCTGGCCGTCATTGAGGATGCCTGATGACCTGGGACCCTTTTGAGCAGGCTCCACATGACGCCATCAACTGGTTCAGGGACCGTGTGCCTGTCACTGTCTCAGAATGGAGCACCCTGTCCCAGGATGCCCGAAGACGTGCTTTTTTCATTTCCGGGACCAGCCAGCTGGACCTGATCGGGGACGTACACAAGTCTCTTTTGAAAGCCCTGGACGAAGGGAAATCTTTTGCTGAGTGGAAGAAGGAAATGCGGCCACGCTTGGAAGCTGCCTGGAAAGCTTCTGGTCAGGGACCGACCACCACAGCACAGATCAACAACCGCATGGGCACCATCTTTCAGAACAACATTCAGAGTGCATATCAGGCCGGACGCTTCAGGCAGATGACCGACCCGGATGTCCTGAAAGAGCGTCCCATCTGGGTGTACGTCAGTGTCATGGATGACCGGACCAGTGACCGCTGCAGGAAATTGAACGGCACGACCCTGCCCCACGATGATCCCTTCTGGGTCAAGAACCATCCACCCAGACACCCCAGGTGCAGGTCCAGCATCAGGTCCATTCCTGCAGGAGACGCACAGCTGAAAGCTGCCCCTGCTGGTGTGCAGGCAGAACCGGGATGGGGCACCATGCCGAAACCTGGAGAATGGGCCACAGAGATGAGCAAGGGTGTGGGGCAGGGTGCTGCAGCTGCCCAGTGGACCCCAGCCTGGAACGGAAATGCCCCAACTGCTGTGAAGGGCTATGGCCTGCCTGCCCAGTTGCCTGCTCGTCCGTTGCCAAAGCCTCAGGCTACACCAGCATCACGTCAAATGATGTCGGACCCGCTGGACACCGTGCTGCTCTACAATCCTGAGATTGCCCCCCTGCCTGCAGGGGTGTCCAGTGAGGTCCTGCAGGAGACCCTGGAGAACCCTGCAGAGATCTGGCTGATGCCCATGCAGAGCAATAAGGGCACTGTGGTTTACAGGCAACGGCACATCTCCAGCTACCAGGATGGAGATGAAACCCTGCTGGTGATCGTGGAGAGTCACCGGGGTGTGGTGATCGGCGTTCAGGTCCTGCCAGCAGAGAAGTCAGAAGAGGTCAGGCAGGGATTCGTCCGACATCAAAAGAAAAACAAATGAACCACATTGGTTTCTTACATGCCTTTTACAACTAGGGATTTTACTTACCTCACGACCAAAATAAAAACGACACCCATTTCATAAACTGAGAGCAGAGGTGAAGTATGTACGGTCTGGTAATCCTGTTGGTGATTGGATCATTTGTGGCCCCCTTCTTTGTGGTTCGCAAAATGAAGGGTTGCATGAAGTTCATTGTGGGTTTTGGTGTGTGGGTGCTCATGCTCTCACTGGCAGGTGGTGTGAGTGTTGGAATCAACAAGCAACAGCAATACACCCTGAGGGTGATGGTGAAACCTGCAGGTTCCAAAGTGGTCGTGGCTGGGGAAAAAGTCAACCGCACAGCAACAGGTTCAAACAAGTTTGGGAACCTCAATGGCGGAGATTACACCATCACCGTCAGTAAACCGGGCTATCAGAGTGAGACTGTCTCGGTGTATCTCAATGAAGACCACACCGAAGCAGTTGGGCTCATCACCCTGAAGGAGGCCAGAATTCAGGCTCAGAAGGCGGCTAGAGAAGCCAAAGCACAAGCGGCTAGGGAAGCCAAAGAAGAGGCCGCACGGCTCCGCAAAGCAAATTACAGCACCCTGGACTTCCAGACCCAGTGCATGAGCATGATTCAGGAAAAACTCAAAGCCCCCAGCCAGGCAGACTTCAGTTTCAACTCTGACCCTTATGAAACCACCAAAGGTTATGAGTGGGTGTCCTATGTCGACGCTCCGAACAGTTTCGGCGTGAAACTCAGGGCAGACTTCGTGTGTTCCTTCTCCTGGGCGACCAACAAGATCAGTTTCGTGATGCAGTCCCGGTAATGGAGATATCCAAGAACACACCAGAAAATTCCAGTACGCTTTGAATAGCTGAATACCTGAGCACCATCCCAGACCACCCGCGAGGGTGGTTTTTTGTTAGGAGTCGCATGAACAGACGCACAGCCCTGTCCCTGATCCCGGTTGGCAATTCACCCCCTTCTGAGATTCGCATGTTCGCTTATGGCGAAACGGAGACCACCCGTGGACCGTTCACCCTCACACCAGAGGGAGCCCAGCGGATTGTGACCTTCTGGAATGACCGTGGGACCGACTGCAGTGCCGATTACGAGCACGGCATGCTGAACGCCATTCTGGGCACAGGTCAGTCCGTGCCCAGTGCTGCAGCCTTCCAGCTGGAAGCCAGAGAGGATGGCCTGTGGGCTGTGAACATCCGCTGGACTGAGAAGGCCAGTGCTCACATCGAAGCTGGAGAGTACAGGCATTACAGCCCTCTTTTCTATTTCGACCCGGACACCCGTGAGATCACTGAATTCATCAATTTCGCCCTCACGAACGTCCCAGCCATCAAGCACCAGTCCCCTCTGATGGCCCTGTCCATGAGCATGCCCGACCTGTACGCCCAGATTGGAGCCGCACTGAAAAACGAATTCGGTGCACAGGTCAGCATCAACACCGTCTTCACGGACTACGTGGTGTTCGACGTGTGGCTGGACGGCTCCGGCTACAAGACCTTCCGCACTGGATACCGCCTGGTCGGTGACCAGGTGCAACTGGATGACACCGCAACCGAGGCACGACAGCAATTCCAGGACGTGCCCAATGGAGCAAACATGAAAAAAATCCTTCTGGCCCTCAGTGCCCTTTCTCCTGCCCTGCAAATGGGCAACCTCGCCACCGAAGACGATGCCGTGCGTGCATTGGGTGCCCTCTCCGGCTTCGCAACTTCTGCCCAGGAACTCACTGGAGCATCCAGTCTCGAATCTGCTCTGGGCGTGCTCTCCGCCTGGAAGCAAAGCCATCAGCAGGTTGCTACCCTCTCTGCCCAGTTGGAGACCCTGCAGGCGAAAGAGAAGACCCGTCTGATCCATCAGGCCATTCATGTGGACAAGAAGCTGACCCCTGCCCAGGAGGAATGGGCACAGAAGCAGTCCATTGAAGCCCTGACTGCGTTTCTGGCAACGGCTCCGAAGATCGTGGGCGGCAACCACGACGACAATCCCTCTCCCCATGACCACATCACGGCAGAGCAATTTGCTGCCCTGAGTGGCCTGGAGAAAGCCGCCATCTACCAGCAGAACCCTGAACGCTACAAGCAACTCTCTGCTGAAGCCAAAACCCTCACCAGCAAAGGAAAGGCATAATCCATGACCACCACCACCAAAAATTCTGTGTTCATCCCTGAAGTTCTGGCCGACACCCTGCCCTCCGTTTTCGCGGGACGCAAAGCCCTCTACGGCACTGGCATCGTGGTGGTGAACCCCGGTCTGGACAGCCGCAGCCTGGGCGAAAAAGTGCAGGTGCCTTACTTCAACTCATTAGGGGAGTTCGAGGACCTGGCAACCGATGGGGACGAACTCACCCCCGCAGAACTGACCAGTGCTGACGATGAAAGCCCTGTGCTGCACAGCGGCAAGGCGTTCAGTATCACCAAGTGGGCTCAGATGGCCGCTGCAGGGGACCCCTACCAGGAAGCTGCAAACCAGATCAGCGAAGGGGCGTTCCGCCGCTTCGACAAGGCTCTGATTGACAAGGCAACCACCACCACCCTGATCAAAGACCTGACAGGTGAGGCCACCAAAACCTTCAACTGGAATGGTTTTGTGGAAGCCAAACTGCTGTGGGGCGATGAGCAGGACGGCATGGTGCTGATGATCGTGCACTCCAAGGTGTACGGCGACATGCTCAAAGAAAAAGATGAGCAGGGCCGCCCTCTGCTGGTGGACATGCGTGACGGCACCCTGCCCCGCTACGGTGGCATTCCCGTGGCTGTCAGTGACCGCTGTAAGGTGATCCCTGCAGCTGGAGAAACCCCTGCCAAGTATGAAAGCTACATCGGCAAGAAGGGTGCATTGGCCCTCTGGTACAACAGCGACTTCGGTCTGGACACCGACAAGAACATCCTCAAGGACTCCAAAGAGGCCGCTGTGCACATCTACTACGTGGCTCACCTGTACCGCCGTTGTGCTGGTGGCACCAAGCCCGGAATTGTGAAGATCATCAGCCACTGAGCCCTGAAGCCCTGCAGGAGGAATCCCCATGTACCTGAGCATCACTGACCTGACAACCAAAATGCAGAAAACTGTGCTGCTCAGCAAAGTGGACGATGAGGGCACCAAGGTCCTGGACCTGACCCCCAGCACTGAAGAAGATCCAAACCCCCAGTATGACCGGGTAATGCAAGCCCTGGAAGCCGCCTGTGAACTGGCAGATTCCCACATCGGCATGCGTTACCCTGTCCCACTGGACCCATGCCCGAAAGTGGTCCGTGACCGCTGCCTGGACATCGCCATTTATGAACTGTGGTCCAGAAAGGGCATTTCCCCGGAATCCGCTGATGAAATCGTGGAAAGAAAGTACACGGCTGCAGTCAAATGGCTGGAGCAGGTCGGAGAGGGAAAGGCTGTCCTGCCCATCCCGAATCCTCCTGCAGAAACCCCCACCACCCCCAGCGGCAGCCCCATCGCTGTTCGCACAGCGGAACGGAGGGGATGGTGAGCAGCACCAGGCAGGTCATTCAGGGCATGGACGCCCTGCAAACGGAGCTGAGGCGACTCAGCACCCTGCGTCTGGAGCGGATTGCCAAACCCATCGCGGAGCAGATGGTCACCAGCACCAAGCAGCGGTTCATCGAACAGCACGACCCCCAGGGCAACCCCTGGACGCCCCTCTCACCCCGGACCGTTGCCAAGCGTCTTGGAGGCAGCAAAGCCTACACCAAGAAGGGGCAACTGCGGAAGTCCGCTGTGCGTCGCATGGCCGCCATGAAAATCCTCATAGACACTGCTGACCTGATGAACAGCATCCAGTGGAACGTCAAAGGTGGACAGGTGGCATGGGGCACCAACAAGGATTACGCCAAAGTCCAGAACTTTGGGGGTCCTGCTGGTCGTGGCCTGGCAGTGAACATCCCTGCCCGTACGTTCATGGGCATCAGCAGTGAAGACCAGGACTACATCATCGACGTGGTGACCCGTCACGTCTCAGGAGGATCATGAACCAGATTCAGCTTGTGCGTGAACACCTGCAGGCCGGACTAATCGCTGCAGGTGTCCAGCCTGGAAGCATCCTGTTGCAGGTCCCCCTGGGAGAAACCTTCGACGGTCAAACTGCAGCAAGCATCCTGACATCACTTGCCCCTCTGGAGCATGTGAACCGCAAGGCATCAGGCACCGGAACCCATGCCAGACGTGTGCTCTGGGAAGCCAGGGTGCGATACACCGTGGAGATCGCCACCAGCATTGATCTGGTTGCCACAGAGATGATCCTCAACAATCTGCTGGTGTGGCTGGTCAACCACAAACTGAACGACCCGGTGAACGGAGAGCCGATCACCTTTGATGACCCAATGCAAATCCAGTGGGTCAGTGGAGACGGCACCCTGCTGCCCCCCACAAAGGTGATGGTGAACTTCACCGTGCTTGTATCCATCTACAACGACACCGAACTGGTCCAACTGACTGTGATCCTGCAACGCCGGATCGCTGGAGGAAACCCCGATGAGTAGAGAAGAACCCACCGTGTCCCGTGACGTGCATTACGTCGCTCCTGGCAGTGCAGATGGCAAGCACCCACCTGCACACCGTGCTGCGAAAGTCACGGCCATCCCTGACCTCAATGATCCCTGGACCATCAGCGTGGTCGTGTTCAATCCCACCGGGCTCCACTTCAACCTCTCCGTTCCCTACGACGAAACCGGGCAGAAGCCAGGGACCTGGCACTACCCCGAAAGGAAACCAAATGCCTGACGACAAACCCAAAACCGAAAGCATCGAGGTGATTGCCAGACGCCTGAAGGTGCGTGACGGCCACCTGAATGGCCTGCTGCTCCGCAAAGGCTGGGCATACGGCCACCAGATCACCGAAGACGGCTTCAAGGCCGAGTTGCAGAACTGGCTGAAGGGACCTACGGTCGCTCCCGTGGAACCCACCCCAGCAGCTGCAGACCTCTCCACTGAGGAGGAACAACAGTGAGCTTGCCTGGCGTGACAGTCCAGAAAAAAGACGGTGGCCTGGGGTCCATCCCGGAGTCCGCTGACGGAAAACGCGGCATCGTGGGCGTCTGCACATCCGGCACCCCCAACCAGATTTACATCCTTGTTGATCCTGGGACCGTGGTGGGTGTGCTGGGTCGGGGACCCCTGTCGGATGCAGCCATCACCCAGCTCCGTGAAGGTGGAGGGGTCATCTACGCTGTGCCTGCAGAGGCAAGTATTGATGGCACCATCACCCCTGATGTGGGCAATCCCTCCAGTCCTGCAGTCACCCTGGGCACCACCCCCACGGAAGCCCTACTGGTCCATGCGAAGATCACCAAGAGCGGTGCTCTTGGTGCTGGACAGTTCCAGTTTTCTCTGGACGGTGGTGACTCCTGGAGTCGCAGCTACACCCTAGCTGCAAGCTTCGCCATTCCCGGACGTGGCCTGACCCTGACCTTTGCTGCAGGAAGCTACACCGTGGGAGCCACTTACAAGTGGACCGTCACCGCTCCCACCGCTTCCATTGGAGATCTCCAGACTGCAGCGGAAGTCCTCAAAGACAGCCCTTACCTGATGGAATGGATTCACTTCGCCCAGCCCGGCGACAACTCCCTCTGGGCTGTGGCTGCCAGCGTGGTGGAAGACTGCTTCCAGTCCTACAAGTACACCCACGCCATCTGTGAAGCCCCCGCCCCTGGAGCCAACGTGAATACCTGGGTCAGCACCACCCTGACCGGTTACCGCAACAGCTTCCAGAGCCGTGATGTTTCCGTCGTGGCGTCCTGGGCGGAGGTTGTGGACCCCACTGGCCTGCAGGTGGAACGGAACGTGGCCTCGAAGTACATCGGGCGTCTCAGCAAGTATGGCCTGGCAGACAACCCTGCCCATGTGGGTGCTGGTGCCATCAACGGCATCCAGGTTCCCAGTCCCTTCCACACCGGAACCTACGGCAAGGCGTCCGACTACAACAATGGTCATGCTCTGGCCCTGGATGAACTGGGTTACGTGGCCCTCATGCAGCATAAAGGACGTGCAGGTTACTTCTTTGTGGAAGGCCGCACGATGGCAGACCCCAGCTCCGATTACTCGAACATCATGAATGTCCGGGTGATGAACAAGGTCATGACCCTCAGCCGTCAGGTGTGGCTTGACCAGGTGCAGGGCAAAGTGGACCCCACCAACATCGAAGCGTCCCTGGCCTACATGGTCGCCAAGAGCAATGCCGTCCTGAACCTGATGGCTGCCCGTGGTGAACTCATCGGAGCCAGCATCAGCATCCCTGCAGGTCAGGACGTGCTGTCCAGCCATCAGATCATCGTCGAGATCCGGGTGATTCCCTTCGGCTACACCCGTGAAATCATCCTGACCGTCGGCTACGAAAACCCGCTGCTGCAAGCAGCCTGAGGTGAATCATGGGCAAACAGATCAACGGTAAATTCTACGACTGGGGCGACGTCACAGTGAACCTGCCCCACGGCACCATGCTCGACGGAGAAGAAATCAACTACTCCGACGAGATGGGCGTCAACCGCTCCCAGGGCAAAGGACTCGGCACCCGTGGCTATGGCCGCAGCCAGTACAAGTCCGGTGGGGACATCACCCTCAAGCGGGAAGAGTACAACCGCCTGGAGAAAGCCGCTGAAGGCGGCATCTACAGCATGAAGCCCTTTCCGATCACCGTCAGTTACGTCAACGAAGACGGTGAAACCGTCACAGACACGCTGGAGCACTGCATCTTCAAGAAACGCGACTTCAAAGCAGGCGAAAAGTCTGACTTCATGACCGTCAAGCTCGACTTCGAAATCCTCGGCCAGATCCTCACCAACGGCAAACCCGCCTACAAGGAGTAAACCCACATGCTGAAAACCACCGTGATCCAGATCAATGACGACACCAACGACACCACCCATGAGTTCACTTTCCGTGAACCCACCACCCCTGTGGTCAGCCGCTACTTCAGCATGGCCGGAAAGAACCTGCCCAAGGCTTCCCATGAGTTTTGCAATGACACCATCGTCCCAGAGCAGAAAGACCAGTGGCTGAACGTCCTGCAGACGAAACCCGGTTACGCGGTGCAGGCCGCCAACCGCATGCTGGACCTGCTGGGGTACGGTGCTGAAACAAAAAAGATCGAACGCCCAACTGGTTCGAACAAAGAATCGGCCTGATCCGGTTCTTTCTGCACCAGGAACCTGCAGTCAACTTCGATGACTTCGAACAGCAGGCGGCCCTGGCAGAGTGGATGGAGGACCGCTACTACGACCAACTGAGCGTCCGCATCGCCAACAACCTCGGTCAAGTTCTCGGATAGAGCAGGAGCAGGAGACCCCTGCTCCTGCTTTCACAGGAGAAACATGTCAGTATTCAACCTTCAAGTGCTGATCAACCTGGTGGACAGGCTGTCCGGTCCCCTACAGGAACCCATCCGGCGACTGCAGGAACTGGAACGCCAGTCCAACCGGGTGACTCAAAGCATGCAGAACATGCAAACGGGTGCGTCCCTCATGGCTGGAGGTCTGGGTTTAGCCGCCCCTCTGATCTTCGGTGCGAACGAAGCCATCAACTTCGAGGACAAACTGGCCGATGTCAGAAAGGTGATGGATGAACTGGAAAACCACCAGGTCTTCCAGAAGATGGGAGCGGACCTCAGACGCATGTCCAACGTTATTCCCATGACGGCACAGGACCTCACTGAAATTGGTGCATTTGCGGCAGCATCCAAACTGGAAGATACCCGCAAAGGTGTCCTGAGAATGATTGAGGACTCCGCGAAAATGGGTGTCGCTTTCGACATGTCAGCAGCAGATTCCGGTGAAGCCCTCGCAGGTCTCCGCAACATCTTTGGACTCACTGAAGATGGGGTGGTGGAACTCGGGGATGCTGTGAACTATCTGGGCAACAACACCAGTGCCCGGGCCAGAGACATGGTGAATTTCCTCAACCGTGCCGGAGCGGTCGGCAAACAAGTGGGCTTGACGGCCATGCAAACTGCAGCCCTCGGCAACGCATTCCTGGCCCTTCGCACACCCCCTGAAATTGCGGCACGGGCTGTCACCCAGGGACTGATCCCCAGCCTGCAAACCGCCACCCGTCAAGGGAAGAAGTTCGAAGAGGCTGCAAGGAGCATTGGTCTGACTGCCCAGGAGATCCAGGACAGCATGAAAATGGACCCGCAAGGGACCATCCTGGATGTGCTGGAGCGAGTCAACAAGTCCGACAACAAGATGCTGGTCCTCACTGACATGTTTGGTGTGGGCTGGGCTGACGACATTGCGAAACTCGCAGGCTCCATGGACGTGTACTACAAAGCCCTGGGGCTCGTCTCAGACAAAACCAAGTACGCAGGCAGCATGCAGAAAGAGTATGAGGGCCGCATCAACACCACCAAGACCCAATTGAAACTGCTCTGGAACGGGATCACCAACGTTGGCGGAGCCCTGGGTGACACCTTCTTGCCTTACATCAAACAGGGTGTGTTGTGGACCAACAAGCTGGGCCAGGGCATTTTCGAGCTGACCCAGAAGCACCCCACACTGACCCGCATGATCACCTTTGGGATGATTGCCGTGGCCCTGCTGACTCTTGCCATAGGTGGAACCATCTTCGCTCTGGGCATGTTCGGGTTCATGGCAGCCAATGCCAGTGCAGGACTCACGCTGCTGAAGATGAAAGCAGCAGACGCCAGGACCTACATCACAGCCCTCAGGAACAGCCTGGTCGCACGCATCACAGGGGGATGGATTCCTTCCACCACAGCCCAGATGCAGATGTTTGGAGGGGCAACAACCCTGAACCAGATCGCCCTGCAGGGCTTGCGGCAGGCATTCCTTGGGGCTGCCCGTGCAGCCTGGGCATTCCTGGCCCCCATCCTTGCCAACCCCATCACCTGGGTGGTGGTGGCTGTCCTGGCTCTCGCTGCAGCATTCGTGGTGTTGTACCAGCGTTCAGAAGCCTTCAGGCAGGCTGTTCAAAACGGTCTGGCTCCGTTGCAGGTGGCCTGGAGGCGGTTCCTGGGCACCGTCGAACTGCTGAAGAAAAGCTTCTCTGGACTGGCTGAAAGTGTCGCCAAAGCCCTGAAGTTCGATTCGGCCCAGAAGATGTTCTTCACCTTCCTGGGATGGATCATGTTCGGAGTGGGCTTCGTGCTTGGCTTCATCGTCGGACTGGCAACGATGGTGGTCACCAAAGTGCTGGACACCTTCAGTGCCGTGTTCCTGATCTTCTCTGGGCTGTTCACCTGGCTGCATGGCGTCCTGACCGGGAACAGCAAACTGATCCAGCAAGGACAGAAGCAGTTTCTGGATGGCATTCACCTGCTGTGGAAGACCCTGCTGGGCAACACCATCCAGGCTGTGGTCACCTGGGTCCCCAAGATCTGGAAGGCATTCACAGACTGGCTGCCAGGAGCCCTCAAAGCCATCAAGGACTGGTCCACGGACCTCTTCCATGCTGGAGCCCACCTGGTCAGTGGCCTGATTGACGGCGTCAAGAGCAAAATCACCGGAGCGGTCGACGCCATCAAAGGTGTTGGCAATGGGATCATGACCCAGTTCAAGAAAGCCCTGGGCATCCAGTCGCCCAGCCGGGTGTTCAAAGGCTTCGGTATCCACCTGATGGAAGGACTGTCACTGGGCATCGAGGGCACAGCCAAGAAAGCCGCTGACGCCACCAAGAAAGCCGCTCTGGGTGTGATGGGAGCAGCTGCACTCACCCTCCCGGTGAGCGTGGCCGCACCCGCAACGCTGCAGGCTCCTGCAAGGGTCCAACAGAGCCAGGTGCTTCAAGGTTCTGCAGCACTGCAGGCCACCCATCCGGTACTACAGAAAGTCAGCCAGATCCCCGAGATTCCTGAACTTGAGAACCCAGTCATGGATGCACAGGGACAGGTCAAGACTGCCCTGGAGCATCATGAGCTGAAGACCGTCAGCCTGCAGGCACCTGCCAAGAAGGAGAAGGAAGAAGCAGCCCAGAAGCCTGCAGACCAGGGTCTGGCAACCATGAACTTCGCTGGAGCCACCATCATCTTCCAGATGCCTGAGGGGTCCAGTCAGGATCAACTGGCGGCATTTGCAGCACTCCTGCAAAGCCTGAAACCCGCCACGTAAACCAACTGGAGATATCCAAAAAGACCACACCACTTTCATCTATGCTGAGTAAAGTTTAGCGACCCCGAGAGAAAACGCTCTCGGGGTCGTGCTTTTGGGAGACGCATGGGCGAATACCTACAACCCGACACACAATCCATCAAGGTGGGCGGAGTCCTGCTGCCAGGGATCATCACCGGAATTGAGGTCAGCGGTGAACTGCGTCTGGAGAAACAAAAGACAGACGGCAAGAGTGGCAGCACCACCCTCCTGAAAGGCTTTGAAGAAGCGTCCATTCGCGTGAGCCTGGAACTCCTTGCTGGAGACAGCGAAATCAAGTCCCTCGAAAAGGTCTTCAAGGGGTACGCGTCTGCCCTCAAAAGCAAAGGAGTGCGGGTTGTGAACCGCCATCTGGATGCTCGTGGGGTGAAGCTGCTGGTCTTCAAGAAACTCACCACCAGAGACGATTACGCCAGAGGAATGGTTGTGGCCGAACTGGAGTTCTCCGAATATGACATGGAAGCCGCCCGACTGGAAGATAAAGATGCAGCAGGCTCTGGCCTGGGATCAGGTCTCGGAAACGGCACCGGATCAGACGGCCAAAACAATGGCAAAGGCAACGACGGCAAGACTGGAAAAGCAGGAGTTTCCAGCCCCGTGGATCAACTCTTTGACATGGGAGCCAAGGGCTACACCCTGGGCAACAATGTCGCCCAGAACCCTCTGGGCACCCTGGGTGGGATGGTTGGCAAATGAGGACCTTCGAGCTGTCTGAACCCTATGCCAGAGTGAACGGTCTGCCCCTCACCAGCCTGCAGGTGTCCAGCTCTCTGGTGGTGCCATGGAGGTCCGCCACCATCCGCTCTGATGCCCTGCAGGGACAGGTCAGTTGCATTGCCGGGTACAGAGGAAAGGGTGAGTGGCCCGTCTTCCAGGGACTGGTGGACTCCCCAGAGTCAGACGTGCTGGGCACAGGTCACGCCGTTGCCAGAGGACTCCATGAATGGCGGAAGGTACTGCCTGCCCAGTCCTTCCAGGACCCCGACCTGCAGACCGTGCTGCAGTTTGTGGCAGCACAGTGCAGCGGCAAACTCTCCAGTGCCGTAAAGGGTGGTCGCAGACGCCACTACTCCTACCGCCCAGCTCCTGCCTACCAGATTGTTGCAAAAGCCCTGCAGGACTGGGCCATCGACCATGTGCTGCTGGAACTGGATGGAGGGACCCTCTACGCCGGACCAGAGCAGACCAGCCCACACGCCCAGGTCGGGGTGCAAGCCGAACTGGTGCACGGACAGAACATCATCCACCTCAAAAGAACATCCGCTGGAGGATTCACCGTCCGCACACTGGGCATGCCGTGGTTGCGGATCGGTCACCGCATCCAGATTCAGCACCCACTGCTCACCGGATCTGCCCGGATCTGTGAGCAACACATGGAATTCTCTGACCGGAACACCACAAGCGAATTGAGGGTGATGCCCCTATGAACCACGATGAAACGAAACAAAGTGTACGAGCCCTGATCTCCATGCTGTTCCCAGAGCTGGCCGAACGCACCCACATGCCCCTCAGAGGCAAGGTGACTGCAGTCCACGGGGATGCTGGAGATGTCCAGCCACTCTCCGGCCCACGTCGATACAGCGTGGACGTGCAGCCCATCCTGCCAGACGGCTCAGACGATCCAGATCGTGATGTGCTCCTGGATGTGTCCCTGCCCGTGCAGTGGGCAGGCCACAATCGGGGCATCTTCTGTCTGCCAGACATTGGGGCCGTCTGCCTGGTCGGGTTTGTCGATGGCAATGCTGCATTCCCCTACGTTCACAGCTTCCTGCCCGATGGATTCTATCTGCCGTCTGTATCACCCGGAGACTGCATCATCCTCTGGAATGGCGGCGAAATCAAGCTGAGAGAAGGCAACCCTGGTCTGAGTATCACCGTCTCAGGAATGGCAGAAATCACAGCCAACACTGTGCTGGTCAACAGTGGAGACATTCAACTGGGCGGCCCCGAGGGCAAGCAAATCGCATGCCTGGGAGATGTGGTGGTCAGTGGTTTCACACCCATCGGGGTGATTGCCCCGCGTGAAACCATCCCCACCAACGGCAGCCAGACCGTGAGGGCCATATGATCCAGGACCTCTTGTGGGAAAACGGAGACATCGTGCTGGACAGTAGAGGGCAACCCGTGATGATCAGCGATGCTGATGTTGTTGTGCAGGACCTGAAAGCCCGATTGCTCTGCCCGAAAGGGGCACACTGGGCACACCCTGCAGCAGGCTTCGACCTTTTGCCTTATGTCCAGGGCAAGCTGACTGATCTGACCATCCTGGAACTGGAACAGGAAATCGAACTGGAATGCCAGAACGATGCCAGAGTCCGCACTGCAGACTGCCAGGTCACTGTGTTGGGTCCCGGACGCTTCCAGGTTGCTGTGGTGGTCCAGCTGACCGACCAGACCTTGATTGAGTTTGGTCTGACCCTGGGAGCCCTGGCATGACCATCGACAAAGTGCAGTTGCAGACCCCACTCCTGCAGGAGCTGGTGAGCCTGCTGCTGTCATCTGTTCCAGACACCAGCCCATTGCAGAACCAGGATGAGTTCAGCGTCTGGAAGACCTATGTTGAATTGGCCGCTCAGACGGGACAGGACGCCCGTAAGCTGATCTCTTTGCTGAGTCCGATGGGTTACGTGCTGTACGCCACTGGAGCCTACCTGGACGAGCACGCTGCCGGACTTGCCCTCTCCCGCATTCTCGAAAGGTATGCAAAAGGACTTCTGGACGTGACGGTCAGTCAGCCAGTTCTGATCCCCGCAGGGCACATTGTTCAGACCCTGCCCGATGGTCAGGGCAACGTCCTGAAATACATCGTATCACAGGACACCCCACTTGCTGTCCCAGGCGGCAAATTGCCTGTGGTTGCTGAAGAGGCTGGATCGAAGTACAACATCACTGTAGCCAACCGGGTGAAGACTCTGGTCACTGTGGTGTCTGGAGTCACCAGCATCAACAACTCTGCAGACTGGCTCACCCAGCTGGGCGTGGACCGGGAGACTGATGAGTCTTTGCGGACCAGGTGCCTGCTCAGGTGGCCTGCCCTGTCCAATGGCAGCATCAAAGACAAGTACATCCTGACCGCTCTGTCTGTCCCAGGCATCACCAAAGTGCTGGTCCGGGACCAGCACCCGAACGGTCAGGGCAGTGTGGACATGTATGTTGCCCCACCCACAGGCATGCCCACCGACGAGCAGAGGCAGGAGGTCCGGGACGCCCTGGAATACGTGCGTGCCCTGACCACCAACCTGAGGGTTCTGGCCCCTGCACCTGTCAGCCGGGATGAGACAGTGACCATCTACCGCAACCCTGCAGACAGCCGCACAGCAGATGACTTTGAGGCCATTGTGCTGGGTGTCATGAACAGCCTGGGACCCGGACAGACCTACTACCCCAGTGCCGTGGCAGACGCCATCTACGGCACCCCCAAAGACCCGAGCATCTACGGTGTGGTGCTGCCCTCACTGGCTCCAGTGACCTGCACAGAGACGCAGATGATTGTGCCTGGGACCATCACGGTGGTGCTTGCATGATCACCGTTTACCCCCAGAATCCAGAACTGGAAGCCCAGGTGAAAGGGTACCTCCTGCAGCTGCTGCCCCCAGAGCGGGTTCCTGCAGCAGGAGGGATCATGGACCAGTTGGTGACCCTGCTGTCCTATGGGCTCACCCAGCACCAGATTGCTGCCATCGACATGGTGCTGACCTGGTTCGCCCGGTTCAGTTCTCCTGCAGGACTGGACACCATTGCTGCAGGCAAACGCCTGAGCAGGTTTACCGGGGAGAACAGCGATGCCCTGGTGTCCAGGGTGAACGGTGCCTTTCCCTTCTGGGAACTGGCAGGAACCAAACCCGGAATGCTCCTGATGCTGCACCAGATGGGCTACGCAGGACCAGACGCCGTTCACCCGTGCCGGATCATCGAGCACTACGAAGACGAACCAGATGCATGGGCAGAGTTCAGTGTGATCTTGTACCCCGACAGGA
>NZ_BJXB01000054.1 GCF_007990775.1 Deinococcus cellulosilyticus NBRC 106333 = KACC 11606
AAAATGCCAGAACCTTCTACAAAGGAAGTTGCATTCAGGCGATCAAGGTTGGGTGCTCAGGCTGCCCTGAGGCCATCAGTGTCGTCCCCCGCCTTCCCAGGTGCCTGTTACCAGCCAGATTTCATAATAGAACAGCCAATCCACAGTCCAGGGAATGAGGGTGGTGGCCAGAGCCTGCTGTGGGGTCCACTCTCCAGAAGGCGGATAGAACAGGCACAGAGCCCCATTCCGATAAAGGTGAGGTGGGGGAACTCCATCCCGGTGCTGCAAGGTGGGGGAGAGGACATGCACCTCTGGAGGAGAACCCTGTTGGTGCTGCAGGAGCACCTGGTAGGTTCCTCCCATCTCAGAAGGCCTGACTTCAAAGTGGGCTTGTAAGGTGGTCCCTTTCACTTTCACCTGCATGGAAGGATGATGGCGGCGCAGCAGGATTGCCTGCACCACCAGGGGGAGGGGCTTGGGTTTGAAGGTCACCTTACTTTTTGCCATAGAAGGTGTGAGGTTTGAGAAGGATGCTGGCCGCTGATGGCGTCACAGCCAGACCAGTGAGCAAAGAGGCATGGCTGATTTGCTGAGCACGGGATTGCGAGGCGGTCCTGCCATATTGCTGAAGGGACTTTTGGACCACACTGTCTCCCAAGGCGGCTTTCAGGCTGGTGGCATACTCTTGCAGATCCCGATATGAAGACAGAAAATCCTTTTGAGCCTGTGCGTGCCACTGGTCATATCTGGTTTTGTGTGCTGGATTTTCATTCCATTTTCTGGCGAGGTTTTCTTGTGGCATGGACGGGTTTCTGACATACCAGACGTCATTGAATTGATGAATGCCTTTGTTCATGGTGTTGAGGATGTGTTCCAGGCATTCTGCAAGGTCCTGGTGTCCAATGTGGCACTGGGCGGCCAGGGTGGTGAGCAAGATGGAGGCGGGACAGGATTCCTGGTGATTCTGAAAATACAAATCCCGGTGGCGTTTCAGCAACTGGATGGTTTGCTGCAATGGGGTGCGCACCTTGTGCTCAGGAACATCATCAATGCTCAGGCTGAAGGATTTGGCCACCCGTTCTTGTAGCCACTGCAACACCTTGGCGTTTTGCAGTTTGAACCAGGCTTCGAAGCCCTGGGGGTTGCTTTCTGACCAGCCCTGGGTTTTGCGATTGGTGATCTGAACGCTGAGAAGAGGAGGGTTCTTTTGCTGGTTGGGACGCGCAGGGACAACGTCCAGATGGAAATTGCCTGCGTACTTCAGGGTCCAGCAACGGTCATTTTCCTTGAGGATTTTGCTGTAAGTGCCGTGTTCTCGCAGGCGTGCTCCCACCAGCAGACGGTAAGCCTCTGAGGTGAGGGCGACCGGCAAGAGATTGGCGATTTGGACCAGATCAATGTCGAATTCACCCCCTTCGGTGCAGGGTCGGACCACTGTGCCCAGTGCAAAGGAGCCCTGGGCAAAAATGTGAAGATCGTAGGTTTCGAGCGATGACCCTGGAGCGCCAAGCCAGTTGCCCACAGCGTGGTATTTGTCACGGGCATCTTTTTCCAGGGAAGGGGAGATGTTCAGGGATTCGGCCATCCAGAACAACAGGGCGCTGCGGCTGTGAGGGTCGTAGGGCATGAAGCGTTCATCGGGAGAAATCAGTGTCATGGAGGTTCCTTTCAGGGCAAAGGGGTGAAACTGGGTGCCTGGTGGGAGAGAAACATCTCTTTCAGGCGTGGAGTGTAGGCTTTGCTGGTTTCGCTGGCGAGGCTGAGGATGCGCCGTTCATCGATCCGGTCGAGTTCAAAAAGTTTGGGTGGTACGGTGGGGTTGATGCGCAAGATGCGTTCGCTCTGGGGTTGTTTGCCCTGGTCTCCCAGGAGGTTGTGGGCAATGAAGGTGGCCCCGTTGCTCTGGGCGTCCATCAGAATGTTGGTGATGTCCCAGGCCCACTGGCTGAGTCCACCGTGGTCCATGCGCCGGGAGCGGTTGGTGAGGGCACCGGTGGTGCCTAGGCTGAGAATTTTGATCTGGGAGACTGGGATTTCCAGGTAACTGACAGCTTCTGTCAAGCCGACCAGGATGGGGTTGTTCGCCCACAGGCCGCCATCGAGATGGCGGATGTTGTCGATCCGGGTGCTGGCCGGGAAGTAAGTGGGGGCAGCTGAGGTCGCTAGGGCAATGTCAACCATGGGGCGCTTCCAATCCCGGGTGAAGTTGGGGTGGTGGCGGGTTTTGAACGTGCAGGGCAAACAGCTGTCGTTGCTGTAACTGGGGATCACCAGGCGTTTTTGGCTGTGACCCAGAAGATGGCCCCCAAAGACTTCCATCAGGGCTTCTTCCAGGGCCTTGGGATTGAATTTCCTTTTGACCAGGTGTTTGAAGAACACCAGCCCTTTCAGGGGATTGCGGAAGATGCTGGGGCCTTTTTTAAGGTAGAAATCAACAATGTCCTGGGGAGATTTCCCGAGGCCGAGGGCCAGGGCAATGATGCCTCCGGTGCTGGTGCCGGTGATCAGGTCGAAGTGGTCGGTGATGGTGCAGCCAAGGTCATCTTCAAAGGCCTTGAGAAGGCTTGCTGTGAAAAGGCCTTTGATGCCTCCTCCATCCAGGGCGAGGATTTGAAATGGCCTTTCACCGGTGGATGGAGACTGGGTTGGAGCAGACTGAGCGGAATCTAAATCCATTTAAATAAATTGTAGCATATTTTTAGACACTATTTAGATTTTTCATGAGTGGTTTAACGATCAGGGCCTCTGGAGGAGTATCATGGAGTCCAATAGACCACGGCCACGCAGAAAGGACCCACATGACCCTCCCCACCCCAGACCCCCCAACCCTTGGAGAAGAACTGAGAAAAACGCGAAAACAACACGGCTTCACGCTCAAAGACGTGGAAAAAGAGACTGGCATCAGCAATGCCTACCTCAGCCAGCTTGAAACAGGCAAGATTGACCGGCCAGCGCCGGACAAACTCTACCAGCTTGCTCAAATGTACAGAATCAATTTCAATGACCTGATGGTGAAAGCCGGCCACATCCGCAAACGCAGCGACTTGCCTGAAGACCACCCCCAGCTGGTGGGCACAGCCCTATCTGCAGAAAAACTCACGCCGGAAGAAGAAAAAGCCCTTCTGATGTACCTCAAACATATTCTGCGCAACCCAGACCGCAATGGAGGATGATTTCTCCAGCACCCTCCAAGCGGCACATGATTACCTCCAAGAGCTTCAACTTCCAGAGGGAAAACCCACCCCGGTGGACCACTTGTTGCGCCAGGAAAAGCTGCTGGTGCAGTCTCTTGCCACCAGGGAAAGCCTGGAACAAGCACGGGACATTCTGGGATTGGACATCAATGTGCTGATTCAGGCGCTCCCCAAGATACACGGCATGTATCCTGAAGGCACCGATGTGGTGTTCGTGAACCTGAACAGCCTTCCCGAACGGCAACGGTTTGTGAAACTGCATGAATTGGCCCACAAAGTGCTTCCCTGGCAGATTTTTTCACACCTCGAAACGGATGATGTTCTGCGTGGAGAAACCAGGGAGAATTTTGAAATTGAAGCCAACATGTTTGCCGCTGAACTGCTTTTTCAGGGTGCCCGTTTCCAGAACCAGGCCCTGCTGGAGCCCCTGGACATTCGCAGCGCCCTGAAACTCGCCCAGCGGTTTGGAGCATCCGCACAGGCTTCACTGCAACGCTACGTTCACACGCATGAAGCACCTTGTGCACTGGTGGTGCTGAATGAAGAGCGCACCTCCACAGTGCGTGGCCCTGCTCACACTGTCCGGCAGGTGATCACCTCCCAGGCCTTTCCAGAGTGCACCCCATGGTGGAAGCCCGGAGACCTGCTGCCAAGTGAACACCCATTGATCCGGCACTTCAAACGGTCTGCCTTGACGGCAAACATCCCAGAGTACATCACATTCGACACCCCCAGCGGCATTTGCAGGTGCAACCTCCAGATGTTCCGCAATTCTTATAGAATGATGGTGTTTCTTGCTCCACAACGGGCACAACCCCGCCGACAGAACAGCACCCGCAGCCAGGTGCAACGGCTGTAATTCAAACCCTTTGAGGCAACGTGAACCCAATCCGCGTGATCCACCTTTCCGATTTGCACCTGGGCTTTCAAGGCCCCTCAAACCTTACGGTTCCGGATGGCCCACATGCCGGGGTTCCCCTGAGGCAACATGACCTCGAAAATGCAGTGGAGTGGTTGTGCAGCAACCTGGTACAGCAACCTGTTCCTGTGAACGTGGTTTTAATTGCAGGAGATGTCTTTGACCGCTCCAACCCCTTGCCACGAGCAGTGCATGCTGCAGGGCGACTGATTCACATTTTAACCCAACAAGAAATTGAAGTGGTGGTGGTGGACGGGAACCACGACACGCCCAGTGCCCTCTCTGCCGGGCATCCCATGGCTTACCTCGCCCTTTTTGGCGCACACATTGTTCACGGTGAAAAGGTGCAGGTGATTCACACAGACCACTGGAAGAGCCCTCACCTGCAACACCTTGCGGTGCACTGCATTCCTCGCCGGGCTTTGAAGAATCTTGATGTTGGTGAAATCCACCCCTTTCCAGACCGCTGCAATGTGCTGCTCACCCATGGACTGGTGGCCAGTCGAGAAGATGAACCTGGTGAGGATGGACGCATTCCACGCTCACTTCTCGAACAATCCTGGGATTACATTGCCTTGGGAGACTGGCATGGTCACATGCACCAGCCTGTCGCGGGAATTCCTGCCTATTATCCGGGCAGTCTGGAACGGCTGCATTTTGGAGAGGCCATGCGGCATCCAGCCCAGGAAACAGATCCTTACCAGGTGCGGGGTGGGCTGGATGTGACCCTGTTGCCTGAGAACGAAACGCAAGTCCAGTCTTTCCCTTACCCCCATGCCCGGCCCATGTATCATGCCCAGGTGGAAGCCAGTGAAATGACGGCAGAAGACCTGCATGCACGACTGGATGTGCTCACCCAGGACCTTCCAGCACAGGGCTTGCTGCAAGTGCACGTCATGGGGGCCACCCAGACCCTGAAAGCAGAACTCAATGCCCGGAACCTCAACCCCATCCGGCAGCGCATCCACCGAGTGGAACTCAAATGGCATTTGCTTCATGACACCGTTGAACAGAGTGAACAGGCGGCCCAGGCAGAAACGTTGCCAGAACAATGGCAGGCCTACCTGCAACGCCATGCTCCTGATCAAAGCTGGCTTTTACAAGCAGGCCTGGAGGTCCTGACGGAAGCCCGGACACGCCTTGCCCAGAGTGCCGAGGAACACCCGTGAGCATACTGAAATTGACCCTGGAAAATTTCAAGCGATACCGTGAAGCGACGGAAGTGGTGTTCCCCAAAGGACTCACCCTGGTCACGGGAGAGAATGGGGCCGGGAAATCCACCCTCACCCAGGCAATGTTGCAGGCCCTGTTCGGCCCTTATCCCCTCACAGATGTGCGGTCAGATGGCACAGGCAACCAGACGGTGCGGGTGGGTTTTGCCCTGGAAAGCCAGGGTGTTGTGCTGGAAGCGTCCACCCAGAACACCCAGCATCGCATTCGTGTCAACGGCAACACCATCATTGATTTTGGACCGAACAGCAAGGAAGCCGCCACAAAATACACCCGAGCTTTTCTGGGTGGGCTGGGCAGCAAGGCTTTCGAACGGGTTTACTTTGCAATGCAGGGCGAAACCCACGCCCTGGTCACCGAATCCAGAGCAGAACTCAGAAGGCTGTTTGAAGAAGTGCTGCAACTGGACGTCATCACCACCGCTGTTGAGGTGCAGGCTAAAAACCACCAGGCGCACCTCAACACCCTGATGCAGGATCTGGCAGTGGCTTGTAGTGTGGCTGACCGTGTTTCGCAGGACCCTAAACGCCAGGTGCTTCTCAGCAGGACTTCTCGTGCCCAGGCAAAGCACACCCGAGGAGAACCCCTGAGCCTCCTGTTGACCGCTTTGGGAAACGCGCAAGTGGTTCATCATGAGGTCACTATTTTGTTGCAGGAACAGGAGAACGCAGCACGCCAGCTTCTGGTTTCCCACCAACGATTGATGGAAGACCAAGAGCAACAGATTCTGATCCTCGAAAACAAAGTGGAGTCCTGGAAACAAAAAGAGAGGACCCTGCTGGAATTGCAACGCCAGCAAAACAGCGCTGAGGGCATGTTAAAAGGTGCAGGGCAGGACCTGCAGCGTCTGGAACAGGAGTTAACTGATGCAGACAGTCACCAGGAGGCCGCTCAGCAACACCAGCAGTTGCTTGCCCAGCAAGAAGACCTCAAATGGCAGTGGCAGAGCTGTCGGGAAGTGAAAGAAGCCCATGAACTGGTGGAGCAGGCCC
The DNA here is from genome assembly GCF_007990775.1 of Deinococcus cellulosilyticus NBRC 106333 = KACC 11606. Classification (NCBI taxonomy): domain Bacteria; kingdom Thermotogati; phylum Deinococcota; class Deinococci; order Deinococcales; family Deinococcaceae; genus Deinococcus; species Deinococcus cellulosilyticus. The sequence continues at coordinate 6,318 of NZ_BJXB01000054.1, forward strand.
ACTTGGCCCACCTGAAGTGTCAGCAGAAACTGCAATCTTTCTTGAATCTCGAAGGGCACATCACCAGCGTGCAAGCCAACATTGATCGACTGTTGTCGGCACAACAAACGGTGGCTTTAGACCCCCATGTTGAGAACTTTGAACTTCTGCAACAAGAGAAGGTGCAGCTGGGTTTGCAATTTAAAGAACATCAACAAGCGCTCAGTGTACTGACTGCCCAACAGGATGTGATGTGTCCCACTTGCGGTCAGGCATTGCATGATCACCAGCGCCTCCTTCGAGAAGATCACCTCAGATTCTGGTTGCAGCAAGTGTATCCTCAGCAATCACAGGAGGTGATCGTGCAGCTCCAGGCCATTGAACTGGACCGGGCAAACAGGCATCAAAAGGTGACCGAAATGGGCCTTGAGGTTCAGCAATTGAGGGAAGAGCTTGCAGTCCTGAACAGCCGCATTAAAGAACGACAAGTGGTCATAGATGAAGCTGAACAGGCCCATCAGGTGTGGGAGGGTGCCAGGGCAGCATTGGGATCAGAGGTGTTTGATCCGCAGCAGGAAATTCACTTGCAAGAAAAGCTGAAGGTTGTGGAGCAGCAGATTTTGGACTTGCAGCCCCAGGTGATGCGGTTTATGAAAAGGCAGCAACTGGTCGTCTACATCGCTGAGAAGAAAGCACAGATGGCTTCATTTCAGCAGAACATGGCTGCTCTGAAAGCTGCTGAACGAGAACTGGGACACGACCCTGAAAAATTTCAGGCCAGTGTCGCCCTGGTGGCGCAACTCAAGCATGAACGCACCGATCTGGTCCGTAAGCAACAACAGAAGGAAACCACTCTGAAGGATACCCTCCGTCAGGTTCAAGATGCTCTTGGTCTTCAGCAACAACTTGAAGATACGAGTTTCCGGGTGCAGCAGAGTCTGGTGCTGTTTCAAAGGGAAGAGCAGCTGCTGGAGCACCTCAAAGGATTCCACAGCCATTTCTTTCAGGCCAATACCCATCAGGTCCTGAAGCGTGCCACAGAATTGTTGCTTCCCGTGCTGGATTCCACTCTCTCTCGCCTTGAGATGGATGACCAGGGCAACCTGAAGTACCAGGACCCAGCAGGTGTCAGCCGAAAAGTGCAGCGTTTGTCGGGTGGAGAAAAAGCCCTGGTGGGGCTGTGCTTGCGGCTGGCGTTGGCCGAACGTGCCCAGAGCATTGCGACAGAAGGTCGGGTGCGTTTTCTGGTGTTGGATGAGGTGCTCTCCAGTCTGGATGATGGGAAACGCGAGCAGGTGCAAGACATCCTGGAAGACGTGCTGCGGCGTGGAGTCTTTGAACACATCATCATGATCACCCACATTGATGATGTCAAACTCAACTGGCGTGCACATCGACTGGATGTTCAGAAAACGGGCGAAACCACCAGTAGGATGTGGTTTCAACACTTGTAAGCAGGGCTGCAGAGGACGTGAGGGATAAAATTGTGAAGTTGTTTGGTGGATACAACCTCACTGAAACAGTCGTCTTGAGTGGAACATCCACTTCTGATCTGCGAACTCACCATCACCAGGTCAGGTGGATGGCTTTATGAGGCAGTGTCTTTGTGCTAAGAAACCTGGAAAGCCTCAATTATGGTTTCCTACGATAACCTTTGTTATCGTAGGACATACGGGTTTTATGCGCTGAGAGCCTCGAGAAAGGAAAGGTTTCGGGGTCAGGATCAGAATGACCTGAGTTGAAATGGAGGGGCATTGTGGACGGTTTTAGGCCCACACTTTTTTCTCATTTTTGTTTTCTGGATTTTATGTAGGGATTAATTCATTGAATCAAAGTCTGTGCCATCAAACCCTTCAGAAGAGAGATGCAACCAAACCATGTGGCAAAGGTAACAGATGCCCCGCACCCCTAAGGGATCCTCCTCTGGTCACCCTGAGCACCCTCCCCTCATACTGCTGAAGTGTTACACTTGCAAATCCACATTTTTGGCGATACCCTCATCCTGCCAGTGCTCAGAACCCAAGGTCACCTTTTCGTGCAGGCCAGTCAGCGGGAAAGGGACATGCTGCGAGATGCACTCGAAATTCAGGAACCCGTGATCATCGAAGGGGTGCCCAGCAGGATCACCTCCATCAACCACTGGGGAGAAGAACTGGGCATTCTGTTCAAACCGCTTTGTCTTCTTGTGGAACAGACAGGCCAAAAGGGGCAGGATCCAGAGGCGGGTGCAGGCTGATGAAAGTCGGGTGTCATCAGCCTGCAGTCGGCACCTGCAACAGACTGTAGTCAGGAAGGGGCTGTTGCTTCAACAACATCAGAATTTTTCAGGGTGACAGGTGAATGCCCATCGATGATGAAAACCAAGCCATGTAATGACATATTATGTCATTACATGGCAGATCCATGAAAACTGTACCTCAGAATCTTGATCAGCAGCGGTTTGGTGTCCTTTCGGGTGGCTCTGGGGAGGTGCTCGAACACTTTGCCTTCAAGACCCCTCACCACCACCGCTCCCACTTTCACCCCGTTGCGATTGCCTCCCCCCACAATCCGGGCGTACAACCTGAACTTCCTCCCGGTGGACACCCGAACTGTCACGGGCTTTCTGGCATGGTAAACCAGCTCAGGAAAGTATTTGCCGTCTGAGACTTTCCCAGCAAGCCTCAAAGTCAAATAAGGGCAGTCCAGCTCCTGCAGTTCGTTCAGGCGGGACTCGGTGTAAGTGTCTTTTTTTCCTTCATCCACCGGCATCAGAGGCAGCGTGCCTTCCCCATGCAGCACCCGGGGTTTGTAGGCTTCCATGACCCGCACGGTGGCGTTCTCCCAGGTTTCATTGAAGAACGTGGGGAACCACCGGGTGGTGATTTGACGCTCCTCGTATTCTGCAGCCAGCTCGATGGATTCCTGCAGGTACTGGTGGAACAGCACCTCGTCTGAGACCACAGCCACAAAACGAGGGTAAGGCAACCGGAAGTCCTCAGGGTCGTGGTGATCCAGGTCATGCCGCCAAACCGCTTTTCTCCTCAGGGCTTCTTGCAAATCAAACAGGGCTTGCAGGGGATGGGCCATACATAATTATCGCATGTAATGACATATTATGTCATTACATGCGATTGCTTAGAACGGATTTTCATCGATCTGGACAGATAAAAACCTTTGCCTTATTATTCAGAAGAGGAGGTCACCCCATGGTCAAGGTCCGGGTTCACGGCACCCCCGCGCAGGTGGAAAGGTACATGGAGGCGATGCGGCTGATGCATGAAGCGGTGATGCAACTGCACGCAGGCATCCCTCTGGAAGAGGTCATCAATGTGCTGGCTGACATCAAACACCCGTACCTGATTGTCTCGGAATCCGGGGACTACAAAGACCAGCAGTCGGGCCGAAACCCGCGCTTCAGCTCACAGGTGCGCAGGTACCTGGAAGTGGAAGAAGGACCGAAGGTTTGACCTTTTGTAGGCCTGCGTCTGGAAGATGCTATCGGAACAACAATGAGATTTGTGACTGGACCACACCCATCTCCAACTTTCTTGAGGAAAAGGTTCAGCTGGAATAACGACAGGAAGTCTTGGAAGCACTGGACCCAGACCGATCATTGAAATGGGAAGGACTTCTCCTCTGCCGGAGTCAGGCACACGCAGCCCGGAGGACACCCCAGTTCACCCTTCAACCCCCTGGAAGTGGGTCAGTTGTTGTAGAAACTGGTGAATTGCCCAGGGTTGTAATGCACACTGGTGGTCAGCAGGCCTTTCTTGCCCATGCTTTCCTGGTAGTACACCATGTTGAATCCTTTTTTAAGGTTCACACTGAAGGTGAAACCATTGGGGAATGCTGGGTAGGTGTTCACGATTTTGACGTAGGTGATGTCCTGGGTGGCATACACCACCTCGTTGTACTTGATGGTGCCTGCTTTTCGGTGCACTTCACCTTGCACGAGGTTCAGGTGCGCAACGTTGGTGTCGTACTGCAAAATGTGCACTGGAATGTCTTCCGGGCTGCCATAGTAGGCTTTGAAGCCGTATGCCTGGTTGGTGTCAGCGTTGATTTTGTTGGCCAGGATGGTGAGGGTGAAGGTACCGTCGGTGTTCACTTTGGTTTTGTCTGCAAAATCCCCAAGTGGAGCCATGTACCAGTACTGACGGACTTCAATACCATTCTGGTGGTACTGGGGGTCAATTTTGCTTTTGAGGGTGATGTTGTCCAGGCCCAGGAAGTTCTCTTTGGGGTTTTGCACATCAATCACCGGGAATTCTTCGATGGGTGCAGGATTGGGGGTGCTTCGACCCGTGGTTTGACAACAGGTCAGCAACAAGGGAAACAGCAGCATGGAAGCTGTGATTTGAGTGGTGTTCATGGCATAGACCTCATTCATTCGTGAAATGAGAAGACCCTCCCAGTGGGTCATTGATTGGACAGAGAGCAGCGATGGAAACAAAAACACTGAGGTTGCTGTGGTAGACGCTGTTCTGCTGACCATGGCTGGTGTTGCTGGTCATCTGTCCAGACTTCAGTGTCAAGCTCCAGAACAGCTTCTGTGTCAAACCGCTCCTGTTTGCTGTTGATTGTATGGACCCAGCCTTTCGCATGGAGAGGTCATTTCAGGAAACTCACGGCAGCCCGGATGCGCTTGTGGACTTCTGCTCGCTCTTCAGGGGACATCGGTTCAAAATCGGGATTCTCCCGGGGCAAGGCTGACAACCTGGCCAGTTCAGCGTGCAAATCAAAAGGAGCGGGTGCCCTCAGGCGCACATTTGGGTTTGCTGGAAGCGGGTGCAGGTGCGGGAGGAGGGCCAGGGATTTGTGTCTGGTCATCAGGTCACCTCTTTGATGCCGGGTGTTTCAGGATTTGGGGTCAGGGTGCACCTTTGTGGACCTTATGGGTGGTCTGGTCTTCTTGGGTTTTGTGGGAGTTCAGAGTCTTCTGAAGGACGCAGGGTCATGAGGCCATTCAAGGTGTTTTGGTGCTGGGCAGGGAAAATGGAGTGTCCTGATTCGTTGTGTCCTCCGAGTCATCCGTATAATAATACGAAATTAAATGTCGTATTATTAATGAAGTGTGAACGATTCACAAAGGAGAAATGCATGCGAACTGTTTCAAAATTGCTGGCCCTCACCCTCATTTCGACCGTTGCCCACGCCCAGACCCCACCCCTCAGCACCCAGGTGACCTTCCCCAGCGACTTCATCCAGACGCTCACCTTCAGTCCGGATGGGCGCACCCTTGCCCTGGGGGGCAAGTCGGCTTACCTGTGGGATTTGCAGGACAAACCCAGCCCAGTTCTCAACCTGAACAGTTCCGTGGGTCACGTGGGTTTTCAACCCGATGGCCGTGCTTTGCTGGTGTTGCAGAAAACAGGTGAACTTCACCGTTTGGATCTGGACACCAGCAAGGACTTGCTGCTCAACACCTGCTGCAGCACCAAAGGGGCACAATACACCCCGGACAACCGCTACCTGCTCAGCTTCTATGATAGGGCTGCTCACCTCACGGACCGGAAGACCCAGCAGGACACCGTCCTCGCCCAGAAAAGCCATTCCACCACTGCGGTGTGGGCGGTCAGTCCGGATGGCGGGCACATTGCCTACCTGAATTCGGAGGGCAAGGTGTGGTTGCAGCCCTTGCTGGACGGTTCAAAGGGACAGCTTTTCACCCAGATCCCAGCAGATGTGAGCTCTCTGACATTCAGTCCGGATGGTTTGCACCTCAGTGTGGGAACGGTGAAGGGCACCTGGGACATTCCCCTCTCCACCCTGCAACCCAGACTGGTGCACCCTGCCCTGGCGGTGAAACTTGCGTACCACCCGTCCGGGAAGGTGCTGGCGGTGATGAACACCTGGCGGGTTCACTTCCTGGACACCAGCACAGACAAAGAACTGGGAGCGCTCGGCATTTTCGACTCTGCCCTCAACAACCTGGCATTCTCCCCAGATGGTCGCTGGCTGGCCCTCGCTCCTGCCAGTCATGAGCTGAACATCTATGACACCTCCAGCTGGGGTGTGTGGGACAGCCGTTTCATGCCAGATCTGAATGTGAAGGATGCCAGCGTGTTTGTGAACGGCACGTACCGCCCTGCTGAGGCAGATGGCGGTTACCCGGTGTTCTCAGACGTTCCTGTGAACCTGCGTTTCACCAGTGCCAACATGCAGGACTTCACTGGCACCTTCACCTTCAAAGCAGGCCAGAGCCGGGTTCTGAGTGCGGACCTCAAACCCCTCAAAGGCAGCCTGATGATCACCACCGTTCCCAGAGGTGCACTGGTGTCGATCAATGGAGAAGAAAAAGGCAAGAGCCCCCTCAAATCCAGTGTGAATGCCGGTGAGGTGGAGTACACCGTGACCCTCGAGGATCACCTTCCAGTGACTGCAAAAGTGCAGGTGAATGGGAATGCCACCACAGAGCTGAATGTGAAACTCACCGAGTTGCCTGGACTCAAAATCACCAGCAAACCCAGAGGGGCGCAGGTGTACATCGGGGAAGCTCTGGTGTGTGAGGCCACGCCTTGTGTCGTCAGGAACCTCACCCCGGGGCGGGAGGACGTCACCTTGAAACTCGAAGGCTACCAGGACTGGCACGGGAAACCTGTGGTGCCGGAAGTCGGAAAAGGTGAATTGAGTGTGGATTTGAAGAGGCAATAAAAGGTCATTTTTGTGCATCTGGTTCACTCTGGACCAGGTGCTTTTTCATTGGGTGGGCGTAGAAAATCACAGAAAATGACTGAGGCAGGTGGATCTTGGCTTTCCAAGGCAGATCGGGGTGGCGATTTCCCCCGATGCTTGGAGGGCTTGTTAGGGTTGGGTTCTTTCGAGCTGCTCGATCAGAGAAGCGACTTTGCGCTGTGCAGCACGGATGTCTTTGATGCCCCTGTAGAGCCTTAGATCCTGTTGTTTGAGCAAGGTCAGTTTGTCTGTGGTGCTGGCTTGGAGGTACTTTTTGATGTCCTGCAACTTGAATCTGGCGGCTTTGAGTTCCTTGATGGTGTACAAAACCACCAGCGATTCAGGAGGGTAATGCTGTTGGATGGGGTCCCCGATCCTTTCAACGTTGAGCAATTTGAGTTTGGTGAAGTGCCGGATGGCATGCCGGGTGAAGCCTGAGGCTTCAACGAGGTCTTTGACTCTCAAGGTGTTCCTTTCTGTGTCTGTGGTTCTTGTGGAGAATATTGTCCAGTGCTGCTAATCATGGGATGGAGGGTTCTTCAGGGAAGATCGTCTGGCACGTTCATCAGTCCTCCTTTCTCGAGCCGCAGGTATTGTAGCATAATGCATCCTTTAAGGACGTTTTTGTTTTCTGCATCCTGTTGAATGATGCATGGGTGTTTGATGAACTCTTCTTGACGGTGCTTCACCAGCGGATCCGTGAAGCACGGAGGGCCACATCTCTCACCCAGCAACAAGTGGCAGACGAACTGCATCTGACCTTGCGCCACTATCAACGCCTGGAACGCTCCTCAGCCAAACGCATCACCGATCCTTCCATCGGGCTGTTGTATCGCCTGGCCAGAATTCTGAAGGTGGAGCTTTGCCACCTGGTTCGGGAACCCACACAGTTGGAACTCCAGAACATCGAAAAAAACTTCAATAAACCAGGCCGACCCCACAAAAGAAAAAAAACAAGTGTTCAAACTTGAAAAACTTGTTTTGCGTGTAAAGGCGCAAACTACCCTGAGGGATGCGGATCCGATCGCCCAGAGCCTTTAAGGGTTTAAACCTCTGTTCATGCAACAGGACCAGTACGTCCCAACTTGATCCCTTTGACAGGGGTCAGATTCCTCACCCTCTGATGCCATACCGTCAAATCTTCTGGATCAGCAACTTGCAAGCCAACCCCCAGAACTGCAAGCCGGGAATCCGATGAGACCCCTGCAGGCATTCACCAAAGTCCAGTGGCCGAAAAAGGTTAGACTGTTTACCAGACGATACCCCCACAAAGTAACCCCTGAGTTGCAAGTCTCAAAAAGCCCATCACACTTGAAACGACCATGGGTATCCTGCTGGTGTTTTGAGCGCTGGAACTGCCTTGAACATGCAGCCTTCATAACGCCATCCTTCGACCTTCAACCCAAATCCCAGACAGCATCGGAAACAGCGCTGCTGGAAATCGGTGCTGGTTCACTGATCTGCAGGCTTCAGACATCTCAACTTCTGCACCTCGGACAGCTTGATGGGGTGTGGGAGCACCTGCAAAATTGGAGCCTTTACGTTCCACGGGCCACATCCCAGGCTTTTCAGGAGCACATGTTGGAAGTGGAACTTCTTCACTCCTACCGTCTGGAAGGTGAACTTCCCAGAGGACATGAGATCCCCAGTTTGATCGCTGACCTGCTTCAAGCTGAACGTGGGTGGGACATTCAAAAGGCCCTGGTGGGGTGGCATCACCGAATCCTGCCGGGATTGGGATGGGAGTCAGCCTTCCGAACCACCCAGAATTACGTGGGGGAAACCCTGGCTTCTGGGGAGGAAGTGGTGCACTTTGTCTGCCCGAAACCGGACGATGTGCGCCCGCTGATGCGAGGCTGGTTTGAGCTTCACCACCACCTACGTGAACAGCACCTCCACCCTGTTATGGCTGCTGGGGTTCTGGGGTTCAGCCTGGTGTTCATTCATCCTTTCCTGGATGGTAATGGTCGATTGCACCGGCTCATGATGTTACACCACTTGATGCACAGTCTGCAGCCCTCGGTGCCCCTTCCGATCTCCAGGGTGATCCTCAGATGGAAAGACCTGTACCAGCAGGTGCTGGATCAACATTCCAGAGAGGTCATGGACCACACCCCGTTCCGGTTTTCCGCGACAGGTCACCTTGAGGTGCTGGGGGACACACTTCACCTGCACCAGGACATGGACCTCACGGTGCAGGTGGCCTTTTTCATGGAGGTGGTCGAGGAGGCCATCAAGGTGGACCTGCCAGAATTATGGGCGGAGTTCGTTCCCATCTATGAGCTCACCTTGCTGCTTGGGGAGGTGCTCACCTGGCCACAACGCAGGCTCAGAATGCTGGCCAGCATGCTCATCCAGGGAGGAGGAAAACTCTCCAAAACCCGAAAGAAGCGCTTCTGGGAGCTGAACAATCAACAACTCCAGGAGGTGGAAAACCGGGCCAGAGCGGTTCTGGCCCGCCTCCCAACTCAGCCTGATCAGGGTGAAATTTCAGGATGAAGGGCATTGAATTGCTGGGACAGTTGCTCAGTCTCTTCGTCCAGATATTGTTGCTGTCGCCTTTTTTCACTGCGCATGGTTTCGAGCAAGTTCCTGGTCACAGTGCACCGATGAAGAGCCAGCCGGTGTACTGTGTCTGGCAGGGTTTCTCCATGGGCCGAGCACACCAGGTACACTTTGCCGATCCAGGGGTCCTGCTGGAGGTTCAACCACTCTTGCCGAGGCAAATCCCCAGGTTGCCCATTCAGCCCTCTCGCCAGTTGGATGCGTTCCACAATGTGTTTGCAGTGCTCCAGATGTTCTTGCCAGTCCTCTGCGAATTTCTTGTACTCGGTTTCACTGATGTCCGATCCGGACTGCAGGGCAACCACCAGACCTGGGAAGCAAAATGCATTGAGGCCAGCGGTGGTGCCAGGTGGATGAAAAGTTCTGGCGGCATGACGGGACAGGTGGTCCAGACGGTCGAGTTTCCTTTGAAATTCTGGGGTCATTCAATGCCGCCCACATGGGTGATGTCACCACTGTGGTCAATCTCCAACCAGTGCTGGCAGGGAGAGAGCCATTCCTTCCGAAAACGGTGTTCATAAGGCAGGTAACAAAGCAGCAGGTGGCAATGCCAGGTGAGGGCCAGAAAGCGCCGCACCATGTCTTTTTCCATGTCCGAAGGCATGTCCCCAAGGATGGAGGTGACCAGGTAGACACCCCTGGCATTCCTTGCCACCCATAGAGGAATGACGTCCACATTCGTCTTTTGATCGACCTCCTGGTACACTTTGTGGACCAGTGCAAGGTACTTTTCTTCACTGATGTCGGTGGGCAGTTGGACACGCACAGCGTGGTAGAGGAGTTTCATCAGATCTTTTGTGGTGGCAGGCATTGGGGTTCACTTTCTGTTGAGGGGACGACGAAGGGAAACGGCTTAGCACTGCCTGTAGTCACAGTTAAGTGCCGTGCACCAGGGCCGGCAGGACCGCACAAACTTTCATTCTGACTCTGGAACCTTGGTTTTTTCCTGCAAAAGCTCAATCGGAGTGTGGTGGTTGAGCAATCCTCTAGGGGCCTGAAGGTACCACTGGGTGAGTTGGTGGTACCCAAACAGGACCTGCAGCAGGGCAAGATGCGCAACGCCAACCTGCGGTTGTATCGGGCCTTAGGACAGAACACCACTGCCTCATCAAAGGCTGGGAGACAGTCCATCTTCTGCTCAACACGCACTGGGATGCCATGCACCATGAGAGCCTGGTATTCTTGCCACCAGGACTGGAAGGTTATACCGTCGCGGTTCATGGTGCGATCCCCTGATTGAGGTTGAGAATGTGATGGTCCCAAGCTGAAAAAGCCGATCAGGGGATGCCAGTGAGATCTGTCTGTGTGTATGGCTTTCGAACCAGGCATGGAGGATCAGATGAAACATGGGCCCCTCTCCCCAATGTAAGTGATTTTTCCGTTGCAATCCACTTCTATCCTTTTCTGACACGCGAAAAGGAGGTGTTTTTGGTCTGCCTGGTCAAAAGGCAGGAAGCAAAGAAGCAGGTGCATGTGCCACCGGAGCCCAAGGTATTTGGAGGTCAGGTCCCAGGTCATTTCGGGAGGCAGGTCTTGCAGAACCGGAATCACTTGCATGTCCAGATCGTTTTCCCAACAGATCCACAGGGAGACAACATCCAGCATGGCTGTCTTCAGGACCATGTGGTGGGTGTGGTGAACGAGGTGGATGTATTCCATTTCAGTGAGTCCATCGGGGAGGTCGACGCGCACGGAATAGCCGTTTAGTTGCACAAGTTCTTTATTCAAAGAGGTCATCTCATTGCTCGTTTCTGGCTGCTGCCTTGCTTGACAGAGTGTTCTTGAAGAGCACTTCTTGCTGGGCACTCTGAGGGCAGGTGCCTGACTTTGGAGTGTAGGTTGTGTTATAGCACGCGTTTCAAGCATTGCGCGTTCTCAGGAGGCTGTTGATCTGAATTTGGTTTTGCTTCAGGCCCACCACGGCACGAGGTGTTTTTCCTTTTGAGGGGGGGGCCTGAGGAGATGAGCCCCTTTATAGGGAAGGCAATGATTCGTGAAAATGCATTTCAGCTTGAACAACCCAAGTGTCCGAGCCTGTACGGATTTGTGTTTGACGGAAAATAGGAGTCAAACATGCCACGCAAACCCAAGACCAGCCCCACCGATGACCTGATTGAGCAGCTCCTGCAGTAATATTCCACCCCAGAGCAAGTCCTGGGTGAAGGTGGCTTGCTGAAACAGCTGTCCAAACGGGTGCTGGAACGCGCATTGAATGCTGGCTCACACACCACCTCCAGCAGGAATCACCCCGTGCTGAAGGAATCAAAAACACGCGGAACTGCAAAAGCAAGAAAACCCTGTTCTCAGAATACAGTGCAATTCCTCTGGACATCTCCAGAGACTGTTAGGGAAGCTTTGAACCGGTAATCGGCCTCAAGCACATTCAAAGGCAGCCTGAGTTGGACGAAAGGATCATCAGCCACAATGCCAGAGGAATCAGCACCAGAGACATCCAGTCGCAGCTCAAAGACCTGTGCAGGTTGACATTCCAGCAAGCATGATCAGTGAGGTCACGAACGAGGTGAGTGCTGAACGGAAAGCCCGGCAGAGCCGGTCTCTGGAGTCGATCTACGCCGTGGTTTACCTCATGAAAATACGTGTTGACCATCAGGTGGTCACCAGGCCGGTGTAATTGGCCATCAGGGTCAATCTAGACGGAGAAAAGGATGTGCTGGGCATGTGGTCAGTAGAAAGTGAAGGAAGCAAGTTCTGGCTATCGGTAATAACGGAGCTGCAGAACCGCGGTGTGGAGGACATCCTGATCGCCTGTGTCGATGGCCCCAAAGGCTTTCATGAAGCCATCGAGGCGGTCTTTCCCCAGACGGAAGTACAGCTTTGTGTGATTCATCTGGTACGGTACTGCTTTAATTTTGTCTCCTGGAAAGAAAGAAAGCAGGTTGCCGCTGCTCTGAAGGCCATTTACACTGCCCCCACTGAGTCTGCTGGTAAACTCGCGCTGGACGAATTCAAAGTTAACTTTGGCCAGCAGTATCCAGCGATTGTGGCCAGCTGGGAGCGCAACTGGCAGCGGGTCGTCCCGATGTTTGGCTATCCTCCAGCCCTGCGGCGGGTGATTTACACCACCAATGCCATAGAATCGCTGAATTTCTCCCTCAGGAAGGTTACCAAAACCAAAGGTGCTTTTCCGAGTGAGGAGGCGGCCATGAAGCTGCTGTACCTGGGGATCTTGAAGCAGACCGAGAAGTGGGGGATCATTTACCTGGAGTGGCGTCAGACCCTTAATGTGCTGATGATCAAATTCGAAGGTCGCATTCCACAACGATGAGCCCGCTCACCTCAATACACAAAAATCCAGACACCCCCCCTGGAAGGAGAGGAAACAGGTGGCTGCTGCTCTGAAAGCCATTTACACCGCCCCCACAGAATCTACCAGGAAACTCTCACTGAACGAATTCAACGCTGGCTCTGGCCAGCAGTATCCAGCAATTGTGGCCAGTTCGGAGCGCAACTGGCAGAAGGTGATCCTCATGTTCAGCTACCCGCCAGCCATCCGGCGGGCCATTCACACCACCAATGCCATAGAATCGCTCAATTTCTCGCTCAGGAAGTTCACCAAGACCAAAGGAGCGTTCCCCAGTAAACAGGCTGCAATGAACCGGTTGAACCTGAAAATCTTGAACCAGTGCCAGAGAGGTGCAACATTTATCGGGAGTGGCATCCAACCCTCAATGTGCTGATGATCAAGAGCGTTGGCCTCATTCCACAGCAATAGGCCCGCTCACCTGAACAAACAAAAATCCAGACACCCCCGGTTGTTTCGTCATCGTCGCCTGAAATTGGACTACAAGTGCTACAAACGAACAAAACAACATTCACCGCAACCCTACAAAATAAAACACTTCACACATCAATCTTTCGAAAAACAGTGATTTCCTCAATCCCTCGGACCCCCCTTGACCCATGTGACCCTAGTGACCCCCTTGACCCTAGTGACCCCCCTTGACCCTAGGACCCCCCTGACCCTTGTCACCCCCCTGACCCTTGT
>NZ_BJXB01000055.1 GCF_007990775.1 Deinococcus cellulosilyticus NBRC 106333 = KACC 11606
AGGTCAGAAGGCCGCCCGTCAGTGGCTGGATGGAGGGACCACCGACCAGTTGCAGCGTCTGCTGGTGCCCTGCCCCGACAGCTGGCTGCAGGCCACCCCATGCTGAGTCCAGAACTCCTCCAGCGGGTGAAAGAGCGTGCCCGGGACCCTTACCAGGCCACGGACGCCAACAAGTCACCCCATGCCACCCCCCCTTTTCGCAGAGTCGCCTTCCCACCGGTCACCCCTGAGCAAATCGTCGAGGCCGAACGGTTGCTGGGCTTTCCCTTGCCGGAAACCCTCAAGCAACTCTACCTGGAGGTGGGAGACGGAGGCTTCGGTCCGGGTTACGGTCTGGACCGGCTTCTGTACGAACCCTGGCCGAACTCAGCCGGATCGGTGGTGCACGGGCACCTGCAATGGGACAAAAGCTACTGGCCTGCACACCTGCTGTCTTTTTGCGACTGGGGGTGCAGCCTTTTTCCTTCATTGACCTGCACACGGGCCGGGTGGGCATCGTGGACCTGTCCTGCAGCCCGGAAGAACCCTATGACCATGCCTTGGAGTGGACCAGCCACTCGTTGGAAGAGTGGATGGAAGGCTGGATGAACGGGGAGAACATGGGTTTCAATTACCCCGACCTGTGAGCATCCAGAACCATGCTGAACCACAATGACGTCAGAACGTGTACAGTTTGTGGTCGCGATTTGCACATGGACTGTAAGAAGAAAGGGAGCATTTGTGGGCCAGTGACTCAACATCTTCAGCATTGGCAAATGCTGTTGTCGAAACCATTCACGCTTCTGAGCCCGTAAGTGCTGGACCCTGTTGTATGGGTGTGCTCTTCATCCTTAAAATCTGAGTTGGAAATGAATGGCAGCTAAATGCTACATTAGAAAACGGTGAATCGAATGTATCGAATGAAATGGCTCAGTATGCTGATGTTCCTTGTTTTCCCCATGGGACAAGCCACCCCCCTGAAGGCCTTGTTTTTCGGTGAAATGCCTGCCGTAAACACAGGAACCCTCTACAACCATACCCGCCAGGGTGCCCTCACCCCGCTCTCTGTCCCCACTGAATTTCAGGAAGGACTCTTGACGCTCACCTTGCCAGATGATCCATCCACAGAAGCCTCTCCCATCAATTTGCTCGATGTTGCGGATCAATGCCAGTTTCAGGGTCAGGGTCAACTTTCCTATCCCCTTCACCTGTTTGGGGCGTTCAAGTCTGGTGAGAAACTTTACGAGCTCAGGAGTGCCAACAGCGCCCAGGCGGTGGAACTGGTCTACAGCCCCAACAGTCACTCCATTGAAGGCCGACTGTCCTGTGAAGGTTTCAACCTGACCATCAGCACCCAATTCAAGACAGGCTGGAACCTGCTGACCCTTGAAGAAACTCAGGGTGAAGCTGGCAGTGAGCTGACCCAGAGAACACTTCCCTTCAACACCCTGCTGGTGTGGACCGTGAAACCATGACCAGACCCAGAACCCTGCTCATGGCTGGAACATTGCTGGCTCTGATGGCCTGCCAGAATGCGGACCGCATGCCGCCCAAGATCGCGATCACTGCCCCGGCCTTCAACAGCAACGTCACTGGAGTCACCCCTGTCCAGATCACCGCATCCGATGACTCTGGAATCAACAAGGTTCGACTTTACGCAAGGCAGCGTGGAAGCACCATGAAAGGCGTGCAGGTTGGGGTGGCCGATCAGGAACCCTACGTGGTGGCCTGGAACACCACCAACATCCCCAACAACTCAGACGCAGAAATTTACGCTGAAGCCCAGGACAACAGTGGTGAAGTGGGGGTCTCCGATCCTGTGCCCCTCAAAAACAACAACCAGAACGCACCCACCTTGAATTACTTTGCGGCTTACACGCTTCCCACACGCACCCAGGTCAATGCCAATGGATTGAACATCAAAAAACAAATGGGAGACAGCATTTCTTTTTCTCAACCTGACCTCGCAGATTTGCAACCGCCACCAACAAAGGTGAAAAATGCAGCCAAGTCCAGCATTCAGGCACAGGCCGAAAACAACGATTATTTTTTTGAATGGAACTGGAAGGCCCACACCCAGAGCAGCAAGTATGACCTTTACCTCAGTGCAGGAGACGCGGTGGGACCATTCGAGCAGGTTGACGCTGAAACCAGCAATGCCGAAGCTGGCACCAACCTCAAAACCAACCGGCATTACACCGGAGCGGTGGATGCACAAAAGACCTTTTATGGCATGATTGTGGCGAACACCAATCAGGGAGAAAGTCCCCTTTCTAACGCAGGTGCCACCCAGTTTCTGCTGGAACGACCCAGCAACCTCAGCCCTGTGAACAATGCCATTGTTTCTGGGGGCAGGCCTAAAATCACCTGGCAAGGGGTTCAGGGGGTGGATGGGTACGTGTTTTACCTGTATGACAAGAACCCTCTCACCGAAGGCTCAACAGCCAAACGCCTGTGGACCAATTCACCTCAGACCATTGCGGGCACCGAAGCCGTGTACCCGGATGCGCTTCCCGCCCTGAGCACCGGAACGTACTACTGGTGGGTGGCCGGGGTGAAATTCGTCAAAAAGCAAGCGGTCGCTTTGACCTACAGCAACCCCACTCGCATCCTGGTGCAATGACATGCGTGCCGGATTGCTTTTTGCACTGACCGTCCTGATGACCGCCTGTGGGGTCACGCCACCCGTCATTGATTACAAACTCACCCAGGTGATTCCAGCAGTGGCCGCACCAGGTGAAACCATTCAGGTGTTCGGGGTGTTCCCCGAACACCCCCAGGTGACCCTGGACGACCTTCCAGTGATTGCAGAGCCAGTCAACCGGAACAGTTTCAAGGTGAAATTGCCTGTGGATCAGGTGGCAGGGCTGAAAGTCCTCAGGCTCAAAGGAATCACCGGAGGAGCCACCTTCAATGTGCAACCCTCCATTCGGGCGGTGCGGTGGGAGTCGGGCACCCTGGTGATTGATGCCCTCGGCTGGAACGCCACCTCCAATCCAGAACTCCTCATGGACGAGGTGCTGCTGCCGGTGGAGAAAACCAGTGGTGCCTTGCGTTACACCTTCAAGCAACACCCTGGCTTTGGCGTGCACCAATTGAAACTGCAAGTCAACAACCAAAGCAGCAACATGCACCCCTGGGACCTGCAGGCCGCCAGACTGAAAGGTCAGGTTCTGCTGGACGGGCAGCAGCCCTCTGCTGTGATGAAGCAGAACCTGACAGTAAACGTTCCAAACCACAGAACCCTGGCCGTGAAACCAGAACACTGTGCCCTCCCGAATTTCCCGGGACTGATGGAAGAGAAGGTTTACCCTGAATTTCAGGCCCGTCGTCTCAGCTTTCAAAATCAGGAGCAGGCTGAATCTGCTCGCCTGGTCCTCCAGGCTGATCCCTGTGTGAGCCATGTGGTTTTCGATGACCACTTGCACGTGGACAGCGATCAACCCCCCATCAAACCAACCAACGCCACCCAATGGTTCTGGAAAGCCCTCGGGGTGGAAGAGGTGCCACCTGAGGGAGGAAAAGGGGTGGTTGTGGCCGTCATTGACACCGGGGTGTTCCCACACCCGGAGTTCTCTGACCGGCTGCTTCCTGGTTACGATTTCCTGGACGAGGACAGCAATCCCACCGACACCTCCGGGCACGGCACCCACGTGACGGGACTCATCGCAGCGGCAAAGCAACTAAAATCCGCCGCCCCACAAGTGCACATCTTGCCTGTGCGGGTGATTGGCAAAGGGCAAGCGGGCAGCAACCTCGACCTGGCCCGTGCTTTGCTGTACGCTGTGAACGCCCTCCCGTCTCACCCCAATCCTCACCCGGCGGACATCATCAACCTGAGTCTGGGCAACCCTTCAGACAGCCCTGAGTTGAGAAGCGCCATCGACACGGTGCTCTCCAGAGGAGCCCTGGTGGTGGCAGCCACTGGAAACGATGGAGGAAGCCTGAACTACCCTGCTGCTTATCCCGGGGTGGTGGCCGTCACCAGCGTGTCTGGCCCCACTGGAATCTACCAGCCTGCCTATGCGAACCGAGGTTGGGGCACCCAGATCAGTGCCTTCGGCGGGGACACATCGGTGGACCGGGACAAGGATGGCAACATGGACGGCATCCTCTCAACGGACATCGAACAGGTTTTGATTGGGGATCAGCTGCAGTATCAACCCACCTTCAGCCTGAAGCAGGGGACCAGCATGGCCACCCCGCAGGTCAGCAGCATTGCAGCCGCTTTGCTGTCCAGTGGAACCCCACACACCCTCCTGAAAACCACCTTACTGAACACCGCCACCGACCTGGGAGGCACCTGGGGTTTCGACCTGCAGTACGGGGCTGGCTTGGTTCACTTCACCCCTGGCTTGAAAACAGCAAGGGTGTACGTGGTGGTTCGGGATGCCCAAAACAAAATGCTCGCCTGGACCGTCTCTCAAGAGGGTTCGTTTGTTCTGGGGAGTCTCCCAGCGCAGCAGGACTTGCGAGTGCAGGCCTACCTGGATGCTGATGGAGACGGCTGGGTGAATGAGGCAGGAGAAATGGCTTCTTCCACCCAGCAGGTGTTTCTCAATCCGAAAGTGGAAACCGTGTTGCCTGAAGTTTTTCAATTGAAGCCCATCATGGATGCACAACCCATGAAATTGCAGGAATAAAGGAAGCCAAATGCCGAAGTTCAACCCCCCCCGATCCACCAGAACCCTGCTCCTCACCTTGCTCTCTCTTGGACTGAGCATGGGTCTGGCTGCCCCCATCACCATGGAAGTCTTGCCGGATCACACCACAGTGGTGGTGAGCAGCACCGAACGCATCCAGTACCTGGTGGACCCCCAGGCACACACCGTGATCCTCAAAGACACCCAGTTGGTGGGAGAAGTCCAACTCCCGGAAGGCATGCAGGTGAAGTCGAGCGAAAAGGACACGGTTCTCCTGGTGCCCAACACCTATCAGTACGCCCTTTCGGTCAACACCCAGTACCTGTTTCTCACCTTGAAAACCGATCCCATCAAACAGGTGGATGACCGTGCCCCGCTGTTTGTACCCCTGGAGAACGCCAACCCATCTCAGGTCGCTGCGCTGCTGCAAGGCATGTACAACAACATCAAAATTCAGGTGGATGACCGCAACCGTGCCCTGTGGATCGTGGTGAACCCCCAGGACCGTGAACTGATCACCAAAATCATCAAACAGATGGATCAGCCCAGACCTCAGGTGTTGTTTGAGGCAGAAATCCTCACGGTCAATCAAAGCCTCAGTGAGAAACTCGGCATCAAGTACCAACGGATGTTTGATTTTCAACTCAAAGAAGGCGAGCCCCCCAGCCTCTTCCAATTCGGGAAGTTCGTCCGCACCGCCATCAACCCCCTGGGCGGATTCAACTTCTCAGTCAGTTTCCTGAAAGACAACCTTGCCGCTAAGGTGCTCGCCCAGCCCAGGGTGGCCACCATTGACGGTCAGGAAGCCCGCATCAACAGCACCCAGAACATTCCCATCTTGCTGGGCGATAAAAACGGCACCACCACCCTGGCCAACCAGACCACCGGGATCACCATGCGTTTCCTGCCGAAAGTCTCACCCAGCGGCATGATCGAGGCGAACGTGAACATCAATGTCAGCTTGCCTTCTGGTCAGACCGAGCAGGGCATCATCACATACTCTTCCAGGGAGGCCAGCACCACCATCCGGGTGCAGAACGGTGAACCCATTGTCATCGCGGGCCTTTTGGAAAACAAAACCACCACAGAAGTCAACAAAATTCCGATTCTCAGTGACATCCCGTTGATCGGGGGTCTGTTCCAGCACCGTTTCACCAGTGAAACCACCAGCGATCTGATCATCATTGTCACCCCACGCATCATCCAGCCTCCCGTGAAGGAACCCTGATGAAGTCTGTGGTTTTGTGGTTGGTGCTGCTCTTGATGGTGGCCTGTGCACCCCGGGCACAAAATGCCGGAGCGCTGGAGCCCACTGTGAAAGAAGTGCAACCCCTCACCCTGGAGGCATTGCCTGAGGCGGCAACAACAGAATTGTTGCAGGCCGCCCAGGCAGTCCTGCAGGGCCTGCAAATCACGGTTCGGCAGGTGACTGGCAAGCAATACAGAGGGCAGGACAGCGAAGCGTTCGTCCGCATGGTGGACCGATTTTACGCCGAACATCCCGGGTACTGTCCGCTGGAAGAAGCTTTTTACTTCACCAATCTGCCTTCGGTGTACCTCACAGTCACTGCAAAAGGAAACCAGGTTGCAGTGTTCATTTACGACCAGCGCAACCGCCCCCAAATTCAGGCGGTGGTGGCTGAGGGCACCATGCCCAACGCGCCCGTGGTGACGGTGTGTGCAAGCTGACCCCTTTCCAAGACATTCCACGTGTTTTAAGGAGAAATGAATGAAATTTCAGCAAAAACTCTCTCTGGGCCTGGCGGTTCTCTATTTGAGTGGGCAGTTTGCGCCATTTGCACTTGCTGCGCCGGACCTCATCAGCAAGGTGGGTGCGGGGGCCTCCAGGATTCCCCTGGCTGCCATGTCGTTCGATGCACCGGGCTTTGGTGAACTGGGGGACGCCATCAACCTCGCCACCGGAAACGTGTTCCTGCAGGTGGGGGAACTCAACTGGAACAACCAGACCAACACCAAAGTCAATGGAACCACAGTGGATTCCCTGGACCTGCTGAAAAGCGGTTACGGCTGGAACCACAACCCGCGTCTTCGCCTCACCCTGGGAGACGGTCAGGCCTTCACGCGCTTCCAGAACCTGCTGGACCCCCTGGTGCTCAACAACGCCAACACCCGCACCCTTTACCTGGACAGTGGAGCCGGAGACAGAACTGCCTTCAAATACCAGGACCCGGCCACCCTGGGTGAAGTTCCCTCGTGGATTGAACGGTACAAGAACCTGGATGCAACCAGCGTCAAGTACTACCGCATCGAACAACTCAACCCCACAGAAGCCTACCAGGAAGAATGGATTGTGGTGGTGAAGGTGCTGGAAGGCTCCACTCCAAGGGTGGTGGCCCACCATTACTCCCCAGAAGGGAACCGCAGCACCTTCTACAAAGATGGGGCTTACATTGACTACCAGCAGTCCCTGGACCAGCAGTATGCAGGAGCCACTGCCAGCACACAAGACCCTGATGGCATTCTCGGGGTCGCTCCCAGAACCCAGATCACTTACAGTGACCTGGATGCGCAGAGCCAGAGCACCACAGGACGCATCAGCAAAGTTATTGATGCACAAAACCGCACTGTCGATTATGTGTGGGAGAACAACCAGCGCATCAAGACCATCAACTACCCGGGTTCTCGCACGGTGGAGTTTTTGTACAGCGGTGACAACCTCACCACCGTCATCTTCAAAGCCAAAAGCAGTGCCAGCAGCACCCAGGACCTCAGTCGCACCTACAAATTCGACTATTACCTGGTCAACGACACCTACCCTGGGTCCACCACCAGATACAACCAGGTGCTGTTGAAATCGGTGGAACGTGAAATCACCACCTCTGGCGGCACAAACACCGCCTCTGGCGGCACGAACATCGCGCCGTCCACCTGGACGAACAGCTCTGCATACCTGAAAACCACCTACACCTATCAGCTGGTGAACAGCCTTCCTTACATCAAAACAGTGGAGACCCCTGGCGAAGCCACCATCAATTACGACTTCAAGTCCACAGTGACCCTGACCGATGGAAGCACTGGATCCACAGTCAAAGTCACCCAGGGCATCAAGGAAAGCACCTACGAGTACGATCAGGCAGGTCGTCTGGTGCACCGCGAAGAAAAAGTCACTGCAACCCCTTCGCTGTTCCCAGGGAAGTATCCCACATTCGCGGATCGGTACCTGAAATGGGACTACAGGTACTACAAAAACGGCCTGCTTGCCCTCACCCTGGAACCCAGTGAGGATGCACACTACCGCAAAGCCACCCACCTGATTTACGACTCCAGGGGACGTCTGGTTCGCACAGAGGTGTTCAAGGAAAACCCTTACGACCCCAGGTACCAGGCGAAAGTCAAACTGATCATCGACTCGGCGGCACGTCAGGAGTACGGTTATGGTGAGGTCCTAGCCATCAAGGCCCTCACCGTGAATGACGCCAAAGGGGTCGATGCCAGACTGAGTGTCCTCAACGCACCTGACCTCACCAACGCTGCTTTGCTCAAAGACGGAATATGCAGTCCGGTTCGGGGACAGGACCCCTCCTACAAACTGTGTGGTTACACGGGACTCCCCGTCATCAAAGAAACCACCCCGGCAGGCACCCCTGCACAGTTGCGGGAGTACTCAGTTGACCCTGCCAACGGCACCACCAACAACCAGAGTGAAGTGGTGATTGGCACCGGAGACGGGAAGCTTCCCCCCAAAGGAACGTACCGCGTTTCTTTTGATGGGAAAGCAGATCAGAACTTCCCTGTCGTTTTTGGAATGCAGGACACAGGCGGAACCCAGGTCACCCTCACCCCGGAATGGCGCACCTACAGCACCACCTTCAACTTTCAGGACCAACACACCCTCAAGCGCTTCTTTCAGGTGGTGGAGACCTCCTCCACCCTGACGCGCTGGTACTTGAGGAACATTCACGTGGATTACCTCGGTGCGGATCTGGGCAACACCAGCAGTGACCTGTTCTCCAATTTTGTTCCCAGTCAGGACCTTTCGGTCAGCGGCTGGTACCCGAACCTGCTGAAGCCCTCACTGCGATTCACCCAGGAGTCTGACGGTACGCTGGTGAACACCCTGAGCAGTGCGGATTTCAAGAATGCCCCCAAT
Organism: Deinococcus cellulosilyticus NBRC 106333 = KACC 11606; assembly: GCF_007990775.1. Lineage (NCBI taxonomy): Bacteria > Thermotogati > Deinococcota > Deinococci > Deinococcales > Deinococcaceae > Deinococcus > Deinococcus cellulosilyticus. The sequence goes on from NZ_BJXB01000055.1 coordinate 8,734, forward strand.
TATGATGCCACCAACCCGAGCCATTCGGCGTACCCGAACCGAAGTGGGATCTACATGGTCTACGGGAACACAACCCCGCCATACGTCAGGCCGGGCTACTATGAGTTGTCTTTTGAAGGGAAACTGGCAGATACGGCAAAAGTCAACACCATGGACTTCAGTTACCAGTTTGTCACCGCGCAGAATCTCTTGCGCACACAGGCGCTCACCAAGAACTGGCAAAAATACGGTGAAGTTGTCAACGTGACCGGACCTTACACCAGTTACGGCTTTTTCTTCAGTGTGTTTGAGAATGTGGCGAGCAATCCCGAGTGGATGCTCAAAAACATCAAAGTGCGTTACCTTGGAACCTACCCTTCTGCTCAGACGAACCTGTTGCCCGGGCCGGACCTGACCAGCAGCAGTTTCAGTGGGGCTCTGGGCACCAGCAAACCCCTGATCGTCACCAGCACCACCGATATGGGGCTGGTCAACAACCTCGCGCCGGCAGACAACACGGCCAGAAACCAGAGTGGGGTGTCTTATCAGGTGAAAACGGATTACAATGCCGTTTCAGGCACCTCTGCCATCCAGCCTGGATGGTACCGGATCGGTTTCAATGCGCGGGTCAACAGCATGGATGCCAGCAAAACACTGGAGGTGTTTTACGGTCCCACCGCAGAGTTGATTCGCAGCGCATCCCTGAACAACAACTGGCAGTACTTTACGGGTGAATTCCAGCTGAACAACACCATCAAGTCCAGCAGCATCCTGCAGATCTTCGAGGAAACTGCCAGCAATCCAAGCTGGCAACTTGCCAACATCAGCGTGGAGTACCTCGGGGCCCAGGGGGTGCAAAACCTCCTGCCGACCAATGATTTGACCTCGCCTCTGTTTCTGGGTACGGATGCTCAGGCCAAAGATGTGCAAGGCACCAACACACCCCAGTACGGCAAAATCTACACCTTAAACAACTCAGGGCTGCGTTTCCAGAACCCAACCAAACGCTACCCTGGACGCTACCGGGTGTCTTTCGATGCGAAAACCACCACAGCGGGCAATTCTACGAACGTCAAATACGGGCTCAGCAGTGACCTGAACAAAAGCCAGGCAGTCACCGACACCTGGTCACGCCTGTCTTCGGTGTTTGAAGTCGGGCAGGAGACGGAATACCCCAAAGCCAGCACCATCGGGCAGGCCGTCCCGACTTTTGCAGACACGGGCGTTTTCTGGATGCAAAAAGACACGGCCACCCCCCTGCAGGTGGCCAATGTGACGGTGGAGTACCTGGATGGCGATGTGCTGCTGGTTCCCCTTCCGAAACAACGCTGGACGGGCTTCAATTATGTCGCTCAGAGTCTCTCTCGGACCGATCAGCAGAAGACCCTGCCGATCACTGTTCCCTCTCCCATCTCCGGGATCACCGCTCAACTGGTGGACACCCAGAACATGCTTGCCGGTTTTGACCTCCGCACGTCCGCCTGGGAAACCGACGACACCACCACCATCAGTGGGGTCAGGAAAGCCCAGATGCCCACTTACGGTTTCAACACCCTGTTCAATGGCAACGCCTGGCAGATCCGGCCCAATGCAGGGTACCGGATGCGCATGGGGGGCATCCTGTCTGCGGGACGCTACCGTCTGACTTTTGATGCCCGCACTGGATCAGGTCAAAACACCCTGTATTTCCGTCTGGGCCGTGGTGCCACGGCCAACACCACCTTCAACATCACCTCCACCCGTCAAACGTTCACGTACGACTTTGTGTTCAGCTCCCCTGTGGACACCCAGGGTTCCATCCTGGCTTTTGACACCCAGGGTGGAAACAGCTGGCTGCTGGGTGACCCCAAACTTCAGTACCTTGGCGCAACAACCGACGGAACCTTCAACACCACCCCCAAAGAAGTGGTGGTTTACGTGGTGCCTTCAGGCATTGAAGGCATGTTCAATCCCAAAGTGAAACTGAAAGCTTCACTGGGCATCCGCAACAACCTGGATGCCAGCAACAAGGCTTTCAACCTGACCACCATGGACCCCCAGATCACCTGGACGGCCTCCGGTGCTCCAGGAGGAACGATCACCAGCACGGGGAGTGAAACCACTTTTGTCCCCGCTCCGTGGAGCAGTGCACTGGCCGGCAAGGACGTGATTTACAACGTCACCGCCAACACCGGGCATGCCGACGCCGCTGAAGATGTCGTCAATGTTCGCGCAAAATATATGGCGATGACCGCTGTGACCCCAGAGTACTACCGGGGATCCAACAACTACTGGACTTGCGACAGCTGGTTTTTGTGGTGGTGCACTTCTGGTTCCACCAAAATCAATTTGCGGGTCTTCAAGCACAAACTGGACATCCGCAACCAGTTGCCCACCTGGCTGCCCAAGATCTCCTACCGGTCCAGCATCAGCAAGGCCAACTTCGGCTTCCAGTCCAAAGGAAGCGGCTGCTTTGTGATCCCCAACCCCAGTGAATACCCCAACGTCGACATCTGGGTAAAGTTGGAGAATTCGAATCCACCCCTGGAAATCAAGCTGGGACCACCCACGGCAGCTCAGACCGCGAAGGTCAGTGACACATATGGCGAAGGTGAGGAAGGCAATTGTTCCACTAGCAGCACCCTTCAAACCGGTGTAGCCATGGTATACGACGAACTGCAGCCTTACCCCCTGAGTGACATTCTGGTGTTCACCTCAGACGGTTCAGGTGGAGGGACCATTCAACCCGCATCCACAGGAAGTTGCATTGCCCAGGCCCCAAGGCCCATGCTGATCGCATCGAGAAAACCGAGCAGCCGACTGCTGATGGCTGTGGGATCCGGAATCACTATCCCAGGGCCAGGGGATGGTACGGGCGGTTGCGGATCAGGGGACGTCTACATGAAGGAGGAATCCACCTCATCCAGCCTGGGTTTCAGCAACCAGCTGGCCCTGGCCACCCAGGGAGGCCTTCGTGGAAGCAGCGTTTACGTTGCACCGGTCACCCCGGTGACCACCGACCGCACCCTGCAATGGGACACCCTGGCAGACTTCAGTGCAGAACCCCGCACCGACTACGAGCAACTCAACATCTCCAATTATGACGCCGACGGGAAACTCCTGTACTCCTGGCGTCCCGAACAGGCCGATGGTACCGAATCCAGCCAGGGGGTGGCCACCACCCACCATTACGGTTACGCAGAGACCACCGTGCAAAACCAGTGGTTCCGTAAAGTGAGCGGTTCAGTGTCGGCCGAACGCTGGAATTACACGCTGGCATCCATGAAAGGTTTGAACTTCAGTTCTGCTGATCCCAGTGTGCTGGGCATCGCCAACAACAATGCCGTTCGAAGTTATGTCAAAACCACCTTCAATGATGCAGGATTGGTGTCACAAATCGTTAAAGCAAGCAGCAATCCGGATGGCATCAGAACAAGCACACAGGATTTTGTTTACTTCGACAACAATGTTCCCACCAGCAACATGTACACCAATTGGATCAAAACCTCCACCGTCAAGGCCGTTGGAGTCGGTGACCTTGTGACCCAATATGAGTACGATGCCCTGGGCAACATCATCAAGGAAACCGAGGAAAAAGCACTGAATTCCAAGGTGGCGGTCACCACAGGGGAAGATGTCACCGTGAATGTGGTCACCACCAGAAAATTCAACGGATTTGGCCAGAAAGAACAGGAGTCTCTGTACACTGGAGATAGCCTGACTGCGGATGCTGCCTGGGTGTACTCAAGCAATGGCACTCCCATTCGCAGCTGGACTGGTACCGATAAAAATCTGGTGTATTACCATTACAACGCCAATGGCCAGAATGACATCACTGCTGCAGGGACACCCTCAACTGTACGGACTGTCATTACTCGCACCTTTGACCTCTTTGGCAACACCACCACTCAGGAAACCAATGGGTTCAAAGCTTCTACCACTTATGACAGCCTTGATCGACCCATCGAGGAAAAAAATCCTGATGGTGGCGGTTTCATCACCACCTACGATGCATATGGCAAGGAGAATTTCAAAGGCATGATTGACACTTCAGCCAAAGTGCTGAAGTCCACATCCACCTTCCGGGATGTGTTTGGGTTTGTGGTGGCAGAAACCACAAAAAGGTATGACCCAAGAGCGTCCACGGATCACGATGCAACCGTGGATTCCACCTACTTGCTTGACGGATATGGGCGCCCCATTCAAGAATCAACAGTTGCAGATGGTGAGACACTCATCACCCAGTACGCCTATGATGCTGTGGGGAACCTGCGTGCCAAACTCAGCCCTCAGGTCCATGTGTCTGGAACCAGCAGCCTCAAAGATGAACGTCGCCCCGTCATGGAAACCCTCTACGATGGAGCGAACCGCATTTACAAGCAAAGGATCTTACTAGAAGGAAGTGGCATTCAGGCCGCGAACATCATTCAGGCCAATCTGGACACCCCCACCCAGAGTGTCTTCCAGGGGACTGGTACTGATGTCCAGTGGGCCGAAACGCGGTTTGTCTATGACCACCTTGGACGTCAGGTGTCCAGTGTTGACCCCAATGGCTACATCACCAGCACTTACTATGACCTTCGTGACAACATTGTCCGCCAGGATCGTCAGGTGTGGCTCGCCACCCACAATGCTTCAGACGGTTACATGCCCACGGGCCAGAGCGCCAGCACACGTGTTGTGAGCTACCAGGGATATGATGCGTCGGGCCATGTTCTGGTCACCAAGGATCCACTGGGCTACCGTGCCACCAAAGTTTATGATTTGCTGGGCAACTTGATTGAAGAAAGAAACCACAGCAATGCCCTGATGGCCAGTTACACCTACACCGAAGATGGACTGCAAATTGCCAAGTTCATGCCTTCTCCCACCCTCAGCAGCCCACCCACCACAGCAACCACCACCAGCTCCACTGGGCAAATCATCAACAACATGGTGGCAGTGGAGGCCAAAGAATACGGATCAAGTCCACTCCCCGTCAAAACCATTGTGCCAACATCCACCTCTCCACTGTCGGTTTCTGGAACCACGGTTTCAGGGGGAACAGCAACCACCTACACGTACAACCATGCAGGTCTGCCTTTAACCACCTCCACCACTGCAGATGGCAAAACCACCACCGTGACCCAGACGTACGATGCCTTTGGGAACAACATTTCCACCATCAATGCAGATGGTTTCAAGACCACCTCAATTTATGATGCCGATGGGAAGATGCTCGAGAAGAAAGAGTGGGCCCGGGAAGGTTCAACCATTGACAGCAGTGCAGGCCTTTCAGCTGGATTCAACTACAAATACCAGTACGATGCTCTTGGTAGGCTGACATCCAAAGTCGAACGGGGTCTGGTGGTCAAATACGAATACAACAACCTGGGCAAGGTTGTTGCTGAAACCCGAGCAGTCAGAACCACCAGCACTGTGGTGCCTCCGAGGAAATACACCTACTACCGTCTGGATGGCAACAAAACAGCTGAAACCAGTTACGGAGCAGTCGTCACGGGGACCACAGGAAATGTTCCTTCTGGGGTGTCGTCAGGCAATCTGACCAAATATGTGCTGGATGCCACAGGAAACATCATCACTGAGACCTCGGTGGGCACCCGGTATGCATTGGGGAGTACCACCAACGATGGCATTCAGCAAAAAGAGTACACCAGCAATCAGGTGTACAACGGGCTGGGCCTTCGTGTCAAACGCTCTTTCGAGGGTGATGCGGACATATATGTTGGCCAGCAGGATGACTTTGGTAAGAAGAGCCGAACCCTCATCACGGTTGATGGCAACCCCTTCACCCAATACGACACGTTCTGGGTGTATGACGTGAGGGGACAGTTGAAAGAAAAATGGGATCAGGTCCCTGTGACAGACTCAGCTCAGATCACCAAACGCAATTATTTCAAGTACTCCTACAATGAGAACGGTCAGGAGACTCGCAACGAGCACGACTTGAGTGTGATCTTGTTCAATCCCTCTGCAGGGGTCAACAAAGAATTGAGCAACACAGCGGTCTTGCTGGCTGGCACCAAAGGGTCTGTTGACACCCTCTACAATGCTCGAGGGCAAATCCGACAGACCACAGTGTTTGACAGAAGCCCAAAAGGTTTGGACAGCACCGCCACAACCATTGATGGTCTTTATGAAACAGCAGGAATCTACAATTTAACCACTTACTCTTTCAATGGAGATGGAAGTCTCTCTAAACTGGAAGTCAAACGTGGAAACTCCTTGTCTGCTCTTGCACTCGTCGGAACCAAAACGTTCCAGTATGACGGACGAGGTCGGGAGATCCAGCAGGTGGACTCCAATGGTTCCCAGATGAAAGCCACAGCGATCGACCGTTACAACAATGCTGCTTATGTTACGGGTCAACTGGTGGATACAATCTCACCTGTTCAGAGTGGCATGTGGGGTAACAAGGAAATCACTATTACCACCCAATACAACGAAGGTGGAGCCACCTCTATTATCGCCACAGGCAAAGATATTAATAGTTTCAAGGTAACAAGTATACCTGCAGTAGGAGGATTAATATCTGAAATTAGGCAAGATTGGCGTTATGGTGACGAGAGTGAAGGTACAAGAAAATACTTCAAATACGATTCTGAAACAGGAAGTATTAAAGATGAGGTTTCACAATCTTTAATCGGTACTAAGTATTATTACTCCTATTGTCTTTATAAGTACAATTTTGAGACTAAAACTTTGGAATGCGAGACAAATTATTATAATGCACCTAAATATGGATTCTGGGCTAATCGTAAAGAATACAATTATGATGATTATAATCAATCTAACTCGAATTTTGTTACGAAGGGAGAGAAATTCGATATTTCTTATTATGAAAATACCAATTTACCGCAGAATTTTGATGACATAGTGACATTTATCAATAATAATAACAGTAAGGCGGAGAATAAGCGAAAAGAGTTTAAAACTTATTTTACGCAGGAGGGTTATGTTGCTCAAGAAGAACAGCCTTATTCCAGAGATGAAAAGATTACGGACAACAAGAAATATGGTTTAGATTCAAGAGGGAATCGAATCAACTTCTATTCTAATGACAATGCTGGTTTTATTAAACAGTATGATGCGGATCAAAAGATGAGTAGTTTTTCTCTGCAAAAAGGGTCTATCACTTACTGGAATCAATTTATTCATGATCCATTTGGAAATATGGTAATGAACAGCTCTGGAGGAATTAAACAGAGTCCTGAAGGGGCTCCAAGTCCTCAACATTACGTGATTCGTGACTTTACTTCCATTCACTACAGCGGCAATGAACCTCAATTTTCACGTCACCGCGAAGGGGAAATTGGATCAAAGTACAACCCAGAAGCGATCAAGCATTACTTCTTGTGGTTCTTCACAGGATTTGAAGGTGCAGTGGAATTTAAAGACACGTACAGCAAACCCGGAGAAAACAACCAGCAGTTCAAAGATGCGTTGTACTCTCTGGCTGACTCCCGAACAGACGTTGTGGCCTGGAGTGGGGTTGTCCCGTTCGATGCCGACACAAAGACCACCGATGACCTCAGGTTGCCTGCCAGCATCACTGATGAAATCGCTCCTCTGGAACTCATAGAACCTTCTGCCCCACGCTTGGAGAATCCATCTGACGACTTGACAAGCCCTGCATCTGGAGGCATGGCTACTCAAGGTCAAGTGGTCGGAACCTCTGGTGAAATGGACAATTCAGGCTTTGGCATTCGAATAGTGGGCACCCTGGGCACCCCTGGTGATGCTCCTGATGGGAATCTGGAGAGTGGTATTGAACCTCATCCTCAGACCGAAAGTGGATTTGGAGTGCGCTTCGACACCCTGACCCGCACACCTTCTGCATCCGTAGAGCAGGATCGCTTGCCTGACTCTGTGACTGGCACTGGTATTGAGCAACTGACCGTTGAGACAGACCCTTCCTGGAACTTCGGAGAGGATGACACAGAGTTGAAACCCCCAGTAGACACAGGTGCACCTGACCTTGGAACCACCCCTAGTGAGGACACCAGTGCACTCTTGCCACCAAAAGGTGGTGAAGGCGATATGGATCTTCCTGATCCAGGGGTGCCTGGCGCAAGTGATGGCATTTCTGGATTGCTGCCTCCAGGTGAACTTGAACCTGACTTGAGCATTAATCTTTTGGGGTTGAACGCACAGCAACAACAACTCTACGATTTTCTGAATTTGTTCAAAATTAAAGACACCATCATCATGGACTATCTCAATCTGCTTACCAAAATGGAGAGTGGAAAGGGCTTCAGTGACTCTGAGGCTGCACGCTCGGGTGAAGTGATGGCTGCCATCCTCATTGGATTGTCGCAAGACAAGAGTACGGCTGTATCAATGGTGCTGGCCACCAGGCAAATCAACAATTTTACGAATCTGTTTGAAGATCCCAATGAAAGGGTAGGCTTCAATCTGACTTTGATCAATGGAGTAATATCGGGTAAATTAACCCCCTATTTTGTGGAGAGTTTGGGTAGTCAAAGTTCTGATGCTCATGCGTTATTCTTCCCGTTGGGTTACAGTGGTTATAAATGGATGGCCAAGAACCTCTGGCCTTCAACCCTTTTCAAAAATGCGATATTTGGCAGCACTAAGCAGGGAATTATTGATCAGTTGGTTTATTATTCAACTTGCACGGTTATATGCTCTAGTGAAACCATTCATTCCCACATGCCGCCTGAGATGCAGGAAGTGGTGGACATGTTGGATGTTTTCGGGGCGACCTCACTGCTGATGGCAGCTGGCAAATCCACCATGGCATCACTAAAAGGTATATTGGATGATGCAAATCCTTTTGATATCGTTTATGTAACGAGACAAAACCTCCACTCACTTGGCTCCCTGGGTGCCCAGAGGGTCAGAGTTATTACACGTGATGGAGCGCCTTCTGGAGCCAAAGCTTTGTATGATCAGGCCAAGTATCTGGAAGAATTGTTGCCAGCAGGAAAAGCCAGAAATGGTACCACGGTCGTTGTTGTTCGTTTCATCAATGCAGAGGCCAATAAGTCAAAAACCCTCATTTTTATCAATTCTCCTGCATCCACAGGCAACATCAAATCAATGCCGAAACAGTGGCGTAGTCTTGGATTTGGAAAATTTGATTATGGAGGAGACGATGCAGGAAAAACCCTGGGGCAAATCTCGGGAGACGTCATTTGGGTAGGCCAACACGGAATGAAAACAGGAGTTGATACGCATGCCGAAGATGTGTTCCGCCAGTTTCTGGAAAGTGGAGCAGCAAAAGGATGGTATCCTGTTGAAGGAGGAGTATCGAAAAACATCTGTCAATGGAAGGGGTGCGATAAAGTCATCGGTGGATTAACTGTTGATGGACGCAACTTTGAATTCTGGGGAGATGGTTTCAATAAAGGCAATATTCCAAGTAAACCAACCACCACATACAGGGGTTTTTACTTGCCTAAGAAGTAAGAAGGAGTAAAATGGAACCAAAAAACATTCTTGTAGAACGTATGAGTGATCTCTTTGCCCTGGAAGGGGCAAAGAGATCACTCATACCATACTATCTTGGCAAAAAGTATTTAAATATTGAATATGAAGAGATATCTGAAATTCAGGAAGAAGTACGACATATGATTTCATTAATAGATCAATACTATTACGAAAAAAAGCAAATTGATAATATGTACTTTGAAAGAATTGAGCATTTGCTTCAACGGCTCCTTGATATGGGTCTTGAGGATACATTGCCGACCTATAGTGTTCTGATGATAAATGTGGCAATATCTATTATAACATCGAATGAGTCAGTATTGGATTTGGATGATCGTAACGAAGCACTTCGACATTTGATTGATAATTATGGTGGAATGATGCTACTACTTGACTATTTGCATAACTATAATGGAGAAGTCTTTGATTTATTATCATTGAGTCAACATAAGTTTGTATTTTACAACCATGAAAATGACTTTCTGGATAAATTATTAAATAAATTGACAGATTCAGAGTTCGAAGCATGTCTCCAGTACTGCCAGTCTCAAATCGAGAATGATAAATATGATACTGATAAAATAAAAAAGTACCTTTAGAATTTATGAATACTGCAGATATAATGTTGCGAAATTTATCAAGTCAATACATCATGTTTTGGATTTCATGTGATACCATACAGCTCAGGAATATCCTGAGCTGTTTATTTTGCGATAAGCCTTTTTTTCGTCTGTAAAAATCAGAAGCTAAAGTGCGTTTGAAAAGTGTCTGAGACGTAGAAAAATTGCATTTCAAATCAACCTGGCCAG
>NZ_BJXB01000056.1 GCF_007990775.1 Deinococcus cellulosilyticus NBRC 106333 = KACC 11606
GGAAAACAAGCCCTACACGCTGCACAACTTCCAGTCCCAGCTCATTGTTCGTGAATCCACAGCGCTGTTGCGCTGAGTCCGCAAGGCTCTTTCACGGAGGTTTCAGGGTCCATGACATAAAACCCACCAGCCCACCTGAAAGCGGTTTCAACTGGTCAAACGTTTGCTCTTAAAGTCGTCTCGACATTCTTGAAGAGGAATGAAGTGGAGGAAAGTATGAAGAAAGCTCTCGGTCTGTTTGTTGTTCTTGCCCTTGGTAGTGCCGCTCAAGCTGCCACCCTCACCGTCAACTGCTTCTCCAACCTGAACGAACCCATCGAAGCAGCCATCCCCATGTGGAACAAACTCCACCCAAACGACCCCATCAAGGTCAACACCCTGGCTTACGGTGACCACCACAACGCCCTGACCACCGCCCTGGCCACTGGCTCCGGCGCCGGGGACATTGCCTGCGTGGAAATCGGCTTCGTTGCCAAGTTCGGTGAGTCTGGCGGTCTGGAAGACCTGGGCAAAGCCCCCTACAGCGCCAAACAGCACCAGAAACTGATCACCGAGTACGCATGGGCTCAAGCCACCAACGCTGACGGCGGCATGTATGTGTTCCCCGTGGACATCGCCCCCGGCACCCTGTTCTACCGCGACGACATCCTCAAGAAAGCTGGCGTGTCCACTGGCGCACTGACCAAGAGCTGGGAAAGCTACATCGACGCTGGTAAGAAGATCAAAGAGAAGACCGGCGCTTACCTGCTCCACAACGCTGGCTTCATTGCCCGCGCCTACGTCCGCGCCAACATCGCCAAAGGCGAGAGCCTCTACTTCGATGCCAAGGGCAACCCTGTCCTGAACAGCGCCCGCTTCGTGAAAGCAGCACAGCTGGCCAAAGCTGCCCGTGACGCCAAACTCGACGCCAACGTCGGTGAGTGGAGCCCCGAGTGGACCGACGGCCTGAACAAAGGCAAGATTGCCACCCAGCCCTTCGGCGCCTGGTTCGAAGGCACCATGCAGGGCCTCGTTCCCGAAACCAAAGGCAAGTGGCGCGCCATTGACCTGCCCGGCAAGAGCTACGCCACCTGGGGCGGAAGCTTCCTGGCCATCCCCAAGCAGAGCAAGAACAAAGACCTGGCCTGGGAATTCATCAAGTTCTACGCCCTGAACAAGGACGTGCAGCTCAACAGCTTCAAGGCCATCTCCGCTCTGCCTTCCCTCAAAGCTGCCCAGAAAGATGCCCTCCTCAAGCAACCCGTGGCCTTCCTCGGTGGTCAGACCACTGCCCGCAACATGTGGGTCCGCGCTGCCAACAACACCATCCCCTTCGATGCCAACAAGTTTGACTCCGTGGCAGACGACGCTTTCGGCGCTGCTCTGACCAAGATCCTGAACGACGGAGCCGACATCAAGGCTGCTCTGGACGAAGCCCAGACCCTCGTTGAGCGTCGCGTCAAGCGCGGCAACTAAGCTGTAGCGTTTTCGTGCTCTCCTCCCCAATGCCTCTACAAGGGAGGCATTGGGGAGCAAAACCTTGAGGGCTGTCCGGAAACAGACAGGCAACATCTGAGAGATTCAAAAGCCACTCTCGGACAGTTCAGAAGAAAGGTGCAAGAGGGTAAGGAGTTTTATGACCACCACCACCAAAAAAGAGATACAACGGAAGTCCTTCAACTGGAACACCTTCCAGAAGGATGCTGCGCCATACGTTTTTGTCAGTCCGTTTTTTATTCTGTTCGCCATTTTCGGCCTCTTCCCCATCGTGTTTTCACTGGTGCTGTCCTTCAGCAGCTGGAACTCCGCAAGTGGGCTGTCCAGCATGAAATACGTGGGCCTGGAGAACTTCACTTTCGTTCTCGGGGACAAAGAGTTCAGAACCACCATCTACAACACGCTGTGGATTGCCATCGTTTCCGGTCTTCCCCAGCACCTCGTGGCCATTCCGCTGGCCTACATCCTGCACACCCAGGTCAAGCGCTTCAAGCACTTTTTCACTGCCGCCTTCCTGGTGCCTTACGTCACCTCGACGGTGGCCATTGCCATCGTGGTTTCCGTGCTCTTCAGTGAGCAACGCGGTGTGGTCAACCAGTTCCTGCTGTGGCTGAACGATTTCCCCATTCTGGGCTCGATCATCCCTGACAAGGAAGGCGAAAACTACATCAAGTGGACCTTCGACAAGGATTACACCAAGCCCCTGTTGTGCATCCTGATCTTCTGGCGTTACTTCGGTTACAACACCGTGCTGTACCTCGCCGGTCTGCAGACCATTTCCAGCGACATCTACGAGGCCGCCGAAGTGGACGGTGCCAGCCGCATGCAGCAGTTCTGGTACATCACCCTGCCCCTCCTGCGCCCCATCGCTTACTTCGCCACCATCGGCACCGTGGTCGGGAACCTCAACCTCTTCGATGAAGTGCTGATTCTGCTGTCCGGTCCTCCAGCAGGTGGTCAGGACAACAGTGGTGAAACCATCGGTTACTACATCTACCGCAACGCCTTCATCCTGAACGACATGGGTGCCGCAGCTGCAACCTCCTGGTTCCTGTTCATTCTGGTGCTCATCGTCACCGTTCTCACCAACCTGGCCTTTGGACGCAGCGCCAACAGCACGGAGGGCTGATCATGACCACCACTGTCAAACCCACAAAAGTCCGCTCTCTCGAGCAACGCGCCCTCGGTGGCAAGATTGTCCTCAACGGCATCCTGCTGTTCATGGCCCTCTTCACCCTGGCCCCTCTGTACCTGATGTTTGTGCTGGCCACCTTTGACAAAGGTCAAACCTTTGACCTGCCTGTCCACATGTGGTTCGGCACCGACACGCCCCTCAACTACCAGATCCTGCTGGACAAGGCCAACTTCTGGCGTGCCTTCTGGAACAGCACCTACATCTCCATCATGTCGGTGATCTTCACCCTGTTCTTCTGCTCCCTGGGTGGATACGCTTTCGCCATGTACGAGTTCAAAGGCAAGAGCGTGATGTTCGGGCTGCTGCTCGGCACCGTGCTGATTCCCAGCCTGCTCGGCCTTGTTCCCTACTACCTGATCATGCAGCAGATCGGCTGGGTCGGAAAACCCATCGCCCTGTACTTCCCTGGTGCAGCCAACGCTTTTGGGATCTTCCTGATGCGCCAGTACATCGTCTCCTCGATTCCCAAAGAACTGATGGAAGCCGCCCGCATTGACGGTTGCAGTGAATTCCGCATCTACTGGAGTGTTGTGCTGCCCCTGCTCGGCCCCGTGATGGCCACCCTGGGTCTGACCACATTGATCGGTTCCTGGAACAGCTTCTCCAATGCTCTGGTGATGCTGCGTGAGCAGGAAACCTTCACCCTGCCCCTGGTGCTGCGCAGCCTGCAAGGCCTGAGCACCACCGAATGGGGAGCCCTTTTGCTCGGTACGGCCATCGCCACTGTGCCCCTCCTGATCCTGTTCGTCTTCACCTCACGTCAGCTGGTGTCCGGAATCACCTCCGGGGCTGTGAAAGGCTAAGGAATTTCAACATGACTGTCAAATCTGCAGAACCCATTCAAAAAATCTCTGCTGAGGGCATGCCCCAGTTTCCCAAGGGCTTCGTGTGGGGAACCGCCACCTCCAGCTTCCAGATCGAAGGTGCAGCTTTCGAGGATGGCCGCAGCCCCTCCATCTGGGACACCTTCTGTGCCACTGATGGAAAAATCATCGATGGCACCAATGGGGACGTTGCCTGTGACCACTACCACCTGTGGGAGCAGGACCTCGACCTGATCAAGAGCCTCGGCGTGCAGGCCTACCGTTTCTCCATCGCCTGGCCCCGCATCATCCCCACCGGAAAAGGTGAGGTCAACCAGAAGGGCCTTGACTTCTACGAGCGCATCGTGGATGGCCTGATTGAGCGTGGCATTGAACCTCACGTGACCCTGTACCACTGGGATCTTCCACAGTGCCTGCAGGACATCGGAGGCTGGGAAAACCGTGATGTGGCCTATTACTTCGCAGATTACTGCGCCGTGGTCGCTGACCGTCTGGGAAGCCGCGTCAAGAGCTATGCCACCTTCAATGAGCCCTGGTGCGTGTCCATCCTCTCCAACGAACTGGGGCACCACGCCCCTGGCAAGTTTGACCGCAAAGCCGCTCTTGCTGTGGCCCATCACCTTCACCTCGCCCACGGTCTGGCCCTGCAACGCCTGCGTGCCATGAACCTCACCAGTCAACTGGGCATCGTGCTGAACCTGACCCCTGCCTACCCTGCCACCGAGAGCGAAGCAGACAAAGCAGAAGCCTGGCTTGCTGATGGCAAGGGCAACCGCTGGTTCCTGGACCCCATCCTGAAGGGCTCCTACCCCCAGGATGTGTGGGACCACTACAGCGAAGATGTGCGCCCCACTGTGCTGCCTGGTGATCTGGAACTTGCTTCGCAGCCAATTGACTTCATGGGCATCAACTACTACACCCGTTCTTTTGTTTCCACCGAAGACAAAAAACTGCCCGAAAACACCGAGTACACCGACATGGGCTGGGAAGTCTACCCCAGTGGCCTCAGCGACCTGCTGATCCGCCTGAATGGGGACTACAACCTGCCCGACCTGTACATCACCGAAAACGGAGCAGCCTACCCCGATGTGGTGGCAGAAGACGGTCACGTGCACGATGAGGGCCGCGTCAACTACCTGCGTGAGCACTTCAAAGCCGCTCACCAAACCATCGAAGCTGGGGTGCCCCTCAAGGGCTACTTCGTGTGGTCCCTGATGGACAACTTTGAATGGGCTTTTGGGTACAGCAAGCGCTTCGGTGTGGTCTACGTGGATTACGAATCCCAGAAACGCATCCTGAAAGACAGCGCATTATGGTATCAGGACTTCCTGAAACAGCAATAACCCCTGCTGAGCTGCAAGCTCACAGGATCGAGAACCCCGTTTTACGGGGTTTTCATCCTGATCCGAGCATTCTGCGGGTGGGTGAGGATTTCTATCTGGCGACCTCCACCTTCGAGTGGTTTCCCGGTGTGGAAATCCATCACTCAAAGGATCTGGTGAACTGGAGGCTGCTGACCCGGCCCCTCACGCGCAAGTCACAGCTGGACATGACCGGGAATCCCGATTCTGGCGGAATCTGGGCCCCCTGCCTGACCCATGATGGAGAGAAGTTTTACCTGATCTACACCGACGTGAAGCACTGGGGAAACCTGCGGGAGCCTTTCAAAGACACCCACAATTACCTGGTGACCGCAGACAGCATCGAAGGCCCCTGGAGCGAGCCGATTTACCTGAATTCCAGTGGTTTTGATCCCAGCCTGTTTCACGACGATGACGGCAGGAAGTGGCTCCTCAACATGCTGTGGGACTGGCGCAATGGCAAGAACCACTTTGCAGGGATTGTGCTGCAGGAGTACGACCCTGTGCAGCAAAAGCTGGTTGGACCTGTCAGGAACATCTTCAAAGGCTCATCACTGGGTCTGACAGAAGGCCCGCACCTCTACAAAAGGGATGGCTTCTATCACCTGATGGTCGCTGAAGGTGGAACCGGGTACAACCACGCCGTCACCATGGCAAGGTCCAGAAGCATTGCCGGGCCTTATGAACTTGACCCCTCCTCTCCCCTGCTGACTTCAAAGGATCATCCTGAGTTGCCTCTGCAGAAAGCCGGTCACGGAAGCCTGACCGACACGCCCTCAGGAGAATGGTATCTGGCCCACCTGTGCGGCAGACCGCTCGAAACCGGAGCACTGGGGCACTGCATCCTTGGCCGGGAAACTGCCCTGCAAAAAGTGGAGTGGAATGAAGATGGCTGGCTCAGGCTTGTGGGAGGCAAAAACACCCCCGAACAGTCTGTCCCTGCTCCTCAACTGCCCCCTCACCCCTGGCCGAAAGAACCCGAAAAGGATGATTTCGATTCAGAGGACCTGAACCCCCACTTTCAGAGCCTGCGCATTCCGGTGACTCCAGACTGGCTGAGCTTAACTGAAAGATCCGGACACCTGCGTTTGAAAGGTCAGGAGTCTTTGCTCTCCAGATTCCGTCAGAGCCTGATTGCCAGACGACTGCAGGCATTTCATGCTGAAGCAGAAACCTGTGTGGAATTCGAGCCAGACCATTTCCAGCAGATGGCAGGACTGATCGCTTTCTACGATGTGAAACACTGGGTTTACCTGAGGGTGAGTCACAGCGAAGAAAACGGCAGGAACCTGCAACTGATCAGCTGTGACGCAGGACAATACGATGAACCCTCAGAAGAAATTCCTCTGGCAACAGACCAGCAAAAGGTGTGGATGCAGGTGCACTTTGAGCACCAGACCTTCCATTTTGATTATTCGCTGGATGGTCAATCCTGGCAGCGTGTGGGACCCGATTTCGAGTCCAGAAAACTGTCAGATGATTACGCCAACAATCTGGGCTTCACCGGAGCGTTTGTGGGACTGTGTGCCCAGGACCTCGCGGGCACCCGCAAAGCAGCAGACTTTGACTTTTTCCGATACACCGAGCTTCAGTAGAGGATTTTTTCAGCAGAAAGGAGGCAGAGTGATGGACCACCTGAAAGCGCTTTCCAACAAAAACGTCGTTCCAGATGTGATCTGTCACTCCAGCTTTTCTGAAAGCAGGTCGAAGGCACTTTTGATTTGGAGCCTTCTGTTTTCAAGCAAGACTGTTTTTCCTTTCTGGACAACAAAACCAGAATCACTTTTCTCTGGCGCACATGAAATTCTGTGCAAGCGCCTTTCAGCCGTTCCCGGACAGATTGCAGGTTCAAGAGGTCTTTTTTCCTGCCCGGGCCTCCACACAAAACCCTTTCCTGAGATGACCTTTTCAGGACATTTCCCCTCTCCTTCTGGAGAACCCGGTGGCAGAACAGCGTTGCGGCAGAACCTGTTCTTCCCCGTCTGAACAGACAGGTTCTCATCCCTTTCCATTCCTCAGCGGCAGTCTGCGGTGCGAGCGGCAAATCCACCGCAGACACTTTTTTGCCTCACCTTCTTTCACACAGCTGCAACCCAAAAGCTTTACTCTGGTACAGATGATTCGTTACGAAGTTGCCCTTCCTCTCCTGGTGCTGGCCCTGCTTGGCGTGGGACTGATCGCGGTCAGTTCTGCTGCCACACCCGGAGATTTTCAGAAACAGATTCTGGGGATTGGCCTCAGTCTGGTTCCCATTGCTGCCCTGTGGTTTCTGGGCCGGGAACGGCTCTACCGGTTTTCCTTCCTGATCTACATTGCCGCCCTTCTGCTGCTGGTCGCCACCATGGTGATTGGCCGTGAAGTGAACGGTTCACGCAACTGGCTGGTGATTGGTCCATTGCAGTTCCAGCCTCTGGAGATCGCCAAAGTGGCCCTGATCATCACGCTCGCCCGGGTGATGAAAGGGGGCTATCAGGGACTGCGCAGTTATTTTCTGCCCCTGGCCCTCTTTTTGCCCGTTCTGGGCCTGGTGATCAAAGAAGACTTCGGGGGAGGCATGGTGCTCTCAGGCATCTTTGCAGGCATGATGCTGGTGTACCGCATTCCCCTGTGGCATTTCATTGCAGTGATTCTGGCGGTTGCCATCGCCTTTCCAACGGTGGTGTACCCACGCCTGCAGCCTTACCAGCAGCAGCGTCTGACCATCTTCATCAACCCTCTGCAAGACGCCCGGGGCTCGGGGTACCAGCAGGTGCAGGGCATGATTGCTATTGGGTCTGGTGGCCTGATGGGAAAAGGCTACAAGCAGGGCAGCCAGACCCAGAACGGCTTTGTGCCCTTTCCACACACAGATTTTATTTTTGCAGCCTGGGCAGAGGAGCAGGGCTTCATTGGTGCCATTTTCCTGCTGGTGCTGTTCGGAGCCCTGTTCTGGCGGCTTGCAGTCATGGGAGGTGAGAGCCCTCACCTGCAGGACCAGTTGCTCTTTGCAGGGGTGCTGGGGCAACTGGGCGTGCAGGCCCTGGAGAACATGGGAGCAGCAATGTCCCTGCTTCCCCTCACAGGGATCACCCTGCCACTGGTGTCCTACGGCCTGAGTTCCCTGATTTCGGTGATGGCCACGCTGGGCATGGCCTACGTGATTCACCGGGACAGGTACAACAGCATCTGAGTGAGCTGTTTGGTCAACTGTCTGGTTTCAGCTGACTTTCAAAGCCTCAGGAAAAATCCAGAATCCCGCTGCTGCACAATGCCAGCGGGACTCTACCGTGTCCACCTAAGCCGTCTTGCCTACCCGAAATTGTGAGATTCTGCGGCATTGAAAAGCAGACCCAGAAGGTAAAGTGTACGCGGTAAAGTTCGATTTTTGAGGAGTGAAACATGGAATACCGCAAACTGGGCAGAAGTGGTCTGAAAGTCAGTGAAATTTCTCTCGGGGGCTGGGTGACTTTCGGAAACCAGGTGACCGACACCGACCTGACCCGTGACATCATCCTCAAGGCCTTTGAATCAGGCATCAACTTCTTCGACCAGGCCGATGTGTACGCCACAGGAAAATCTGAAGAGATGATGGGCGCTGTGCTGAAAGAACTGCCCCGCCACCGTCTGGTGATCTCCAGCAAGGTGTACTGGCCCATGTCCGAGGATGTGAACGACCGTGGCCTGAGCCGCAAGCACATCCTGGAAAGCATTGACCGCAGCCTCAAGCGCCTGCAGACCGATTACCTGGACATCTACTTTGCACACCGCTATGACGTGGAAACGCCCATCGAAGAAACCGTCATGGCTTTCGATCAGGTGGTTCGTTCTGGTCGCGCACTGTACTGGGGAACCAGCGAGTGGACCGCTGCCCAGATTGCTGAAGCGGTGGCCTTTGCAAAAGCCAATGGCCTGCATGCCCCTGTGGTTGAGCAACCGCAGTACAGTCTGATGTACCGTGACCGGGTGGAGAAAGAAATTCTGCCCTACACCGACCCCCACGGCCTGGGTCTGGTGGTCTGGAGCCCTCTGGGCATGGGCATGCTGACCGGCAAGTACGACAATGGCATCCCTGAAGGCACCCGCATGGCCCAGAACGAGGGGTTCGCCAAGCGCTTTGTCACCGATGAAAACGTTGAGAAGGTCAAGCAACTGAAAACCATTGCGGACGAACTGGGCCTGACCCGCAGCGAACTGGCCCTGGCCTGGGTGCTGCGTCAGAAAGGCGTGTCAAGCGCCATCATTGGGGCCACCAAAGTCAGTCATGTGGAAGACAACATCCGCGCTGCTGGCGTGAAGCTCAGTGACGATGTGCTGGCCCGCATTGAGGCCATCTTCCCTGGCAAAGAAAGCGTGTACTGAAAAAGCGTTCAGCAGTCAGCTTTCAGCCATCAGCTTAAAAGCAAAGGGACGCCTTAAGGCGTCCCTTTGCTTTTAAGCTGATGTTCATTCCAGCGTTTTGAGCAGTTCAGACATCACCTGCAGCTCAATGTCGCTGATCTTGTTGGGTTCTGCATTGAAGAGGCCACCCTCACGGGCAGCACCTGCCACACGGCTCATGACCTTGCCCAGAAAATCACTGTAAGCACGGTAGATTTCGCTGTTGGTTTTGCGTTCAAGCAGTCCTTTGACCATCAGGAGCTGCCCCTGGGTGAACGCTTTCAGGTCTGCGCCATTGGTGTCGGGTTTCTGCTCCAGCAGACCCCGTTTCAGCACCTCGGTTTTCAGGTGGGCAATCAGGGCATGGTCGTCGCTGTTTTCTGCAAAGCAGGCTTCAAGGGCTTCCTGCTCTGCCCGCACTCCGGTCAAACCTGAGGCGTGGGCATGGGCCACCGTCAGTCCTGCAAGGACCGGGGTCAACAGCAGGGTGTTCCATTCCTGATCGTTCAAACCAAATTCTGTGGGGTTGCGGGTCATGGGTGAATCCTAACAAAATTGCCTCCCATTGGATACAGGAGGCCGTCACACCCAGAGCCGTCAGACCACAGGATCAATGACAGCAGAAAGTTCATCGATGATGGCACGTTCCTGTTCGCTGATGTTGTCCCTCTGTGTGCTGAGGAGCCCTCCTTCCCTGAAAGCCTCCGCCACCTGCAACATCACCGTCTTCACAAAGGTGATGTAGGCGCTCCTGGCATCATCGTCCACCTTCTCTTTCAGGGCCTCGGAGAGGCCACGCAACATGCTCAGGGTGCGATCACGGATCTGCTCGAAAGGGGTCTCACGTTCAGGCCCGATCAGGTCCTGGGCAACAATGGATTTTTTCACCTCGGCCACCAGGGGATGGTCCTGTTCAGAGGGTTCGATGCTGGCTTTCAGGCGTTTCAACTCTTCCAGGGTGCCCAGCCATCCTGATGGGTGTGCATCCATCACGACAATGCCTGCCAGCACAGGTACCTGACAGAGTTCCTCCCACTCCAGGGCAGAAAAATTCAGGCTGTAATCTGAGGTGCTCATTGAGAGTCATCTTAACAAAGCCCTTTCACAACATGGCATTCAGAAGCACAGAAATTTTAGACTGGAGCATGCCTCAACCTTCCAGCAAATCAGCCAGGGAAAAGATGCATTTGAAGCCAGAGCTGCGCATTCAGGTGTTTGGGGAACCTCAACCCACACCGGAGGAGCACATCACCGGGAACACCACTGCTGATCCTGATGCTGTGGTGGCCCACGCTCACAACCAGCAGGAACTTGAAGCTTTGCTGCCAGACCTCAGAGGGGCCATCAAAAAAAACACCCTGATCTGGCTTCTGTACCCCAAAGGCAACAAGGCCTTTCACAGGGACACCATCCACACGTTCATGAGAACCCAGGGGCTGCAAGGAACGTCCATGATTTCTGTAGACAAAATCTGGTCTGCGATGCGCTTCAAAATGCTAGACTGACCGACATGTCGGAACTGAAGATCGAAAAACTGCACGAAGGCACAGGCCCCCAGGTTCAAAAAGGCCAGACCGTCAGCGTGCACTACACTGGAAAATTCGAAGATGGCCGCAAGTTTGACTCTTCCGTGGACCGGGGCGAACCCCTGGTGTTCCCTGTGGGTGTGGGTCACGTCATTGCGGGCTGGGACCAGGGTCTTTTGCAGCTCAATGTGGGTGACAAGGCCATCCTGACCATCCCTGGAGATCTTGCCTATGGCCGTCACGGCATTCCCGGCGTGATTCCCCCCAACGCCACCCTGATTTTTGAAGTGGAAGTGCTCGGGGCGCGGTGATTCCCCCTCTGCCAAAACCCGTTCCAAATGGAACGGGTTTTGGTTTTTGGAACCCTCTGTTCTGCCCTCCACGTATGAGACACCAGATGCCATTCGTGTGTGCGTGAATTTGATAAAATGGCGTTATGTCTGTAACAAATTCCCAGGGTGCAGGAATCAAGAAAATTGTGATTGTGGACGGCCATGCCCTGGCCTTCCGATCCTACTTTGCCATCACTTCACTGACCAACTCCAGAGGGGAATCGCTGAACGCGGTGTTCGGGTTCCTGAAAACCATCACCCGACTTCTGAAAGATGAGGGTCACTGCATTCTGGTGACCTTCGACATCGGGCGCACCTTCCGTCACGACCAGTACGAGGGGTACAAGGCAGGCCGTGCGGAGATGCCCCAGGACCTTCCTGGTCAGATCAAGCGCATCAAGCAGGTGCTTGACCTGATGGGCATCAAACGCTTTGAGGTTGAAGGGTATGAGGCGGATGACATCATCGGGACCCTCTCCAAGAAAGCCGAAAAAGAGGGGTACATCGTTCACATCCTCACCAGCGACCGGGACTCTTACCAGTTGATCAACAAGAACGTGCAGGTGATCCGCAGCGACTGGTCCCTGATGACCGAAGAGGGTGTGAAGGAAAAATACGGGGTCACGGTGGACCAGTGGGTGGATTTCCGCGCCATGATCGGGGACCCCAGTGACAACATCCCAGGGGCCAAGGGCATCGGTGAGAAGACCGCTGCGAAACTGCTGCAGGAGCACCAGACCCTGGACAACATTCTGGCTGCAGCAAAAGAGGGCACCCTGAAGCCCCCCAAAGTGGCTGAAAAGATTCTGGCCAGTTACGACGATGTGCTGTTCTCGCGTGAGCTCTCCCGCATGGTGATTGACCTGGACATCGGTCTGGACTTCTCCGAGGCGCACCAGCGTTCCATGCAGGACGATGACCTCAGGGAACTGCTGAATGAGCTGGAATTCCGCTCCATCCTGAAAGAACTTGGGGTGGGGTCACAGGTTGCAGCAAAAGTCGCCACTGAGTGGCAGGATGCCCCTGCAGACGCCGTGTGGGCCTTTGGGGTCAGCAAACTGCATGATCTGACTGCCGATCTGAAAGCCGTGGCATATGCCACCGAGGAAGCCGCATACATTGCCATGCCTCCCAGCTTTGAGGTTCTGAAAGGCCTGCAGGATGTGCGTGCAGCGAATGCCAAGGAGCTCACCACACTGGCCACCCTGAATGGGGTGACGGTTGATCCTGGGGACGATCCCCTGCTGATGGCGTACGTGCTGGACCCCAACTTCACCAGTCCTGGAGATGTGGCCCAGCGTTACCTGCATCTGGAGTGGCCGGATGACGTTGCACAGCAGGCCAGCATCACCCGCAAGATGCTGGACGAGTTGCCCAAACTTTTCAATGCAGAACAGAAAGCCCTGTACGAAGATCTGGAAAAACCCCTGATGTGCGTGCTGGCCAAAATGGAACTGAAAGGCGTGAAGCTGGATGTTCCCTTCCTGAAAGGCCTGTCTGAGAGTGTGGGGCAGCAGCTTCGCAATCTGGAGCAGTCCATCTACGGATTTGCAGGCCGCGAATTCAATGTGAACTCCCGCGACCAGCTTGAAACCATCCTGTACGACGAACTGCAACTTGCCAGTGGCAAGAAGACCAAACTGACCGGAAAACGTTCCACTGCGGCCAGTGTGCTGGAGGAACTGCGGGAAGAGCACCCCATCGTGGGCCGCCTTCTGGAATACCGTGAGATGGCAAAACTGAAAGGGACCTATCTGGACCCTCTTCCCTCTCTGGTTCACCCCAAAACCGGACGCCTGCACACCACCTTCGCCCAGACCGTGGCCGCCACCGGACGCCTCAGCAGCCTGAACCCCAACCTGCAGAACATCCCGGTGCGCTCTGACCTGGGCCGCGAAATCCGCAAGGGTTTCATTGCAGAACCCGGCAATGTGGTGATGACCGCCGACTACAGCCAGATCGAACTGCGCATCCTGGCCCACATCTCGGGCGATCCCAGCATGATCGATGCCTACCTGCACGATGCAGACATCCACCGCCGCACTGCTGCTCAGATCTACAACATTCACGAGGAATTCGTGACCCCCATGCAGCGCCGGGCCGCCAAGACCATCAACTTCGGGGTGCTGTACGGCATGAGTGCCCACCGCCTCACCAACGAACTGGGCATCAGTTACGCCGAGGCGAACACCTTCATCCAGCGCTACTTCAACATCTACCCCAAAATCCGCGAGTACATTGAAAGCACCCTGGAGTTCTGCCGCACCCACGGTTACGTGCAGACCCTGCTCGGGCGCAGGCGCTACATCCCCGAGATTCACACCAAGAACAAGGTGGCCCGCGAAGCCGCAGAACGTGTGGCCTACAACATGCCGATCCAGGGCACCGCTGCAGACATCATCAAAAAGGCCATGCTTGCTCTGGACAGTTCCCTCGAGGGCACCGGAGCCAGCCTGACTTTGCAGGTCCATGACGAACTGGTCCTCGAAGTGCCAGAGGACCGTGTGGAAGAGGTCAGCAAGATCCTCAAATCCTGCATGGAAGGAGCTTTTGAGCTGAAAGTGCCTCTGACCGTGGAAGTCGGGACTGGAAAGAGCTGGTACGACGCGAAATAAATCCCCCTGCTTCTCGTTTCACTCGAAGCGGTCCCCCTTAACAAAGGGGGACTTGGTGTGCGTCTGGGATGGCTTCCAATTGAAGTCTCCACCAAACCCCTTTCCTTAAGGGGGGACCACCAAGCGAAGCGAAGTGCGGGGGGATCTCACACTCAGCAACCTCAAACGCCCACCCCAAACTTAATACCCCAGCGTGCTCCCCCGCTTCCAGTTGAGCACGGTGAACAGCAAAGGAAAGAAAACCGCAACACCACCTGCAATCAGCATCCAGGTGGTGTTGTTCTGTCCATAGGCAGCAATCACCCCGGCCCAGCCCACAGAGGTGAAGAGTTCCACAAAGCCCTGCATGGCGTTGCCCTGCCCTTTGCCGCTTTTGTTCATGAGGTCGGCCCGTTTGATGGGCTGTGCCCACTGGGTTTGCAGGTAGGCAATGGTCAGGCAACTGATGCAGACCAGTGCAACCCCCATCAGCATCAGGACCGGACTGCTTTTGCCCAGCAGCAGGGCAAGTGGGACAAAAATCAACAGCACAGGCAGCAGGGTGATCCACATTTTCTGCCTTCTCAGGGTGCCTCTGGGATGAGGGGCCATGCTCAGCAGGTCAGGCAGGTCTTCGGCCCCAATGAAGATGCGAGAGAGCCATCCGGTGAGGGTCGAGGAAATGAGCACCACCCCTGCCACCCAGAAAGCAGGATTCATCAGGCTGGACATGGCGTTGCCACGCCCTGCACCAGACAGCACGAAAACCAGGGGGAGCATATAGACCACCTGCAGCAGAAGCTGGGAAAAAAGTGCAGGGTCCCTGAGCACCAGCTTCCATTCTTTGAGCCACAGCAATTGAAAAACACCAGAGCGAAAGGGGACCGTTTTCAGGCGTTCTGGTCTGGGGCGGTTGAATCCACTGGCTTCGCTGGCCCCTTTGAGGTAGGCACGGTGGGAGGAGAAAATCACCAGGGTGAGAAACAGCAGGCCAATCGCGACGGTGATCAGGGTGGGCACGGGTTCCAGCCACAGGCTTCTGGCCCAGTACCACAAAGGGGAGCTTTCTGGCAGTTGCTGCTGGACTTCCACAAACCAGCGGGCAGCCCGGTCCCCGAACCCACCCTGGCCTGAGGTGCCCATCAGGTTGGGCAGTTGCGTTCCCAGAAAAAGCACTGCACCCAGCAACACCGTCAACACCTGAATGATGGTTCTGGTGCGCTGCACGCCGATGCTTTTCACCAGCAGGAAAGTCAGACCGACCGCCAGGGTGGAAATCACACTTCCCAGGGTCAGGAAGCCCACCGGAAGGCCCAGGAACCTCCAGGTGCCCAGCAGGAGCCCCAGAATGGCAACGGCTGTTCCCAGCAGCATCCACCAGATGGTGA
This sequence comes from Deinococcus cellulosilyticus NBRC 106333 = KACC 11606, assembly GCF_007990775.1. Lineage (NCBI taxonomy): Bacteria > Thermotogati > Deinococcota > Deinococci > Deinococcales > Deinococcaceae > Deinococcus > Deinococcus cellulosilyticus. The sequence continues at coordinate 15,053 of NZ_BJXB01000056.1, forward strand.
CGGCAAGAACCACACCCAGCACCCTGACGGCAAAAATGCCACGGGTGCTGACCGGCGAGGAGATCAGCAGGTCCAGGTCCTTGCGTTCAAACATCACCTTCACACTGGTCTGGATGGCCGTGGTGACCATCAGGAGGGCCGCAAACAACCCAAACAGGGTGAGGGGCAGCAGGAGGGGCTGAGGCAATTCCGCAGGTCCTGCCCTGAGCGTCTGGCTGTGCTCACGAAGCAAAAACCACATGCCGCCGATGGCCCCGAGCACAAGGACACCCAGCAGGATCACCACCCATTTCTGGCTGGAGGAGAAAAGCGAACGCCAGTACAGCAGCACCTCGAACCGCAGCAGCCAAGGGAGGCTGCCTGGCCTCATGATCCAGCCCCCACCAGTTCCAGAAAGACATCTTCAAGGGTGCCCTGGGCTTCACCGCTCTGGAGGCGGAGTTCCTGCAGGGAACCCTCTGCAATGATCTGGCCTTTGTTGATGATGGCAATCCGTTCAGACATGCGCTCTGCAACTTCCAGGATGTGGGTGGTCAGGACCACGGTGTTGCCGTCTTTCACAAACTGGGAGAGCAGGTCCTTGACCTGTCGGGCTGCAGCAGCATCAAGTCCGGTGAGGGGCTCATCCAGAATCATCACCTGCGGTTTGTGGATCAGGGCTCCAGCGAGGGCCAGCTTCTGTTTCATGCCTCTGGAATAGCTTTCAGCAAAGGCACTGCGGTGCTCCCACAGGTCCAGCCATTTCAGCAGTTCCTGTGCTTCCTGATAGGCCTCCGTGGCATTCATGCCCCACAGTCCGGCCACAAATTCCAGGTACTCCATCGGGCGCAACTTGCCGTACAGCAGGGGCTCGTCTGGCAGGTAAGCCAGGGGTCTTTTGGCTGCTTGCGGGTTTGAAATCACGCTCTGGCCCAGAATCTGGATCTCTCCGCCATCGGGGATCAAGAGACCTGCAATCATGCGCAGGGTGGTGGTCTTGCCTGCACCGTTGGGGCCCAGGAGGGCGTAAATCTGCCCTGTCCCGATCCTCAGGGTGAGGTGGTCTACAGCCTTGAATGATCCGAAAGTTTTGTTCACATCCTGAAGTTCCAGTGCCCATTGAATGTTTTCCATTGCATTATATATACGACATTGGGAATGCCCATGTTTCACCTTTAGGGTTCATTGAGACAGTTGCATCCTGAAGTAAACCTTTAGAATCCCGTGTCCTTTCTCACTGTGCTGCTCTCTATAACTGAAGGCATGAGAATGAAATCTGCACTTCTGATTGGTCTTCTGCTGTGTGGAGCAGCCACCGCGCAGAAAAACAAAGAGGTCACCACCAAGAAGAACCCCCATGCCAGGGCCCAGCCCGTGGGTGTGGTGCCGGGTCAGCTGATTGTCAAATTCAAGAAGAAAGGCAATGCCAACGGCATTTTCAAACAGCTGGCCAAGGCAGGCATCAACCTGAGTCCCATCCGTGAGCTTGGAGATGGATCTTTCCTGGTGGAATTTTCCGAGGACTCTGGACTCTCGGTGTCCGTGCTGGGTCTGGATGTGAAGGCCGGAGGCAGCGTGATTGATGCCCTGGACAAGAAAACCAGACAGGCGCTGGACAAACTGAACAAGTTCTTCGACATTGAATACGCTGAACCCAACTACGTTTTCAAGCCTGCTGCTGTGCCCAATGACCAGTTCTACTCGCTGCAGTGGCACCTGCCCAAACTGAACATGCCCAAAGCCTGGGATTACAGCCGGGGCAGCAACGTGGTGGTCGCCGTGCTGGACACTGGTCAAACCAAACACCCTGACCTGATCCCGAACTATGTGGCGGGCTACGACATGCTCACCGATCCCAAGATGGGTGGAGATGGCAACGGACGTGATTCTGACCCCACCGACGTTGGGGACGGGGGCGTCTGTGATGACGGCATCACCTACGAGAACTCCTGGCACGGCACCCATGTGGACGGCATTGTCGCTGGAGCCACCAACAACACCGAAGGGGTGGCCGGGGTGGGCTGGGGCACCAAAATCCAGAACATCCGTGTGCTCGGCAAGTGCGGCGGTTCCATGGCTGACATTGCTGACGGCATCCGCTGGGCCGCAGGCATGAGTGTTCCTGGAATGCCCGCCAATGCCACACCAGCGAAAGTCATCAACATGAGCCTGGGGGGATACACCGGTACGGCCTGCCCTGTGACCTACCAGAACGCCATCAATGATGTGGTGGCCCGTGGCGTGACCGTGGTGGTTGCGGCAGGGAACGATGGCAAAAACGCCTCCGGGTCCTCTCCGGCCAACTGCAACAACGTCATCACCGTGACCGCTGTGAACCTGAACCTCACCAAAACCTACTATGGAAACTTTGGAACCAATGTGACCCTGGCAGCCTTCGGTGGGGACACCACCCGCGATGACAACAACGATGGTTACGGCGACGGCATTCTCTCTCACCTGTGGAGCCCGGATGGCAGCGAGTGGTATTACGCCTTCATGGAAGGCACCAGCATGGCCACCCCTCAGGTGTCCGGTGTGGTGGCCCTGATGTACGCCCTGAAGCCGAAGATCACTCCTGCCCAGGTGAAAGACATCCTGAAACGCTCTGCCACCCCTCTTGCCTCTGGTGCCTGCACCCAGGGATGTGGTTCTGGCATCCTCAATGCAGCGAAGGCCCTGGAACTCACCAGAGCCCTCCCCTGATCTGAAATCACAACAGCAGCCTGAAACCATTCAGGCTGCTGTTTGCTGTTTATAAGGGACAAAAGCTGGTTTCCCACAGGGACAATTGCTGGTTGTGAAAAGTCTATCCTGAAACC